>NZ_JTLF01000254.1:0-512 GCF_000798855.1 Enterobacter sp. ZOR0014
GAACATTATATGGCGGGCTTTACGGAAGAAGAGAGCAAACGCAAAACCCAGCATCCGTTGCTCCCTGGCGCGATTGCCGAGTTCAACCAGTACGAGTTTAGCCGCGGCATGCGCCATAAAGATTGCCTCAACCCGCTGCGTATCTACTCCCACATTGCGCCTTATATGGGCGGACCGGAGAAGATCATGAACACCAACGGGGCGGGTGACGGCGCGCTGGCAGCACTGCTGCACGACATTACCGCCAATGCCTACCACAAAACCAACGTACCCAACTCCAGCAAACACAAGTTCAACTGGCTGACCTATTCGTCGCTGGCGCAGGTGTGTAAGTACGCGAACCGCGTGAGCTATCAGGTGCTGAACCAGCATTCACCGCGCTTAACGCGTGGCCTGCCGGAACGGGAAGACAGCCTCGAAGAGGCTTATTGGGACAGGTAAAAGCAAAACGGCAACCCGGTTGCCGTTTTTAGTGTTTGTTCCCTCTCCCCGTGGGAGAGGGCCAGGGTGAG
>NZ_JTLF01000297.1:0-408 GCF_000798855.1 Enterobacter sp. ZOR0014
TAAGCCTCTAAACGGCTGTTCCCGCTGGTCACACCCGTTAAGACCCCGGAAATCACGCTCAGAACGTCGCACAGCGCCGTCCTGACCGCTCACCGGGGCGTTGGCCTTAACTCAGGGACAAAATCGCTGTAAGCGCGTTATGGCTTTGCAGGGAGGGGGGTTGTTCTGCTCACTTTCAGGATCGTAACCGGCTGCGCCGGGTCAGGCGCGGATTTGGCTACGGTGCTCTATGCCCGTCCCGTTCCGCGCCTCCATGCGCTACGCGCATACAGTGACAGGCTGCGCACTGCTCGCCCGTCTGACGGCCAACCACCACGGCCAGAACCGGAGTGCCAGCAGTTCTGCGCCTGGCGCCCGTCCTCGATGCCGGGTTTCGCCAGCATTTCGCCAGCTGCAGCTGCGACCGGC
>NZ_JTLF01000238.1:0-24610 GCF_000798855.1 Enterobacter sp. ZOR0014
CGGGCCTACGGGTGCAAAATGTAGGCCGGGTAAGGCGTAGCCGCCATCCGGCAATAAAATGCTTAGTTCAGCTTCGCTTTTGAAAAATCACTGCCCATCAGGCTCACGCTGTACCCGGTCACGTTGCTGCGGGTCGCATAGAACGTTTTGCCGTTTGCCAGTGCGATCCACGGCGCCTGCTGGTAGAAAATCTCCTGCGCCTGGCCATAGAGCTTCGCACGCTCAGCCGGATTGCTGGTCAGCTTCGCTTTTTGTACCAGGGAATCATAATCTTTATCGCACCAGCGTGCGGCATTTGACCCGGTTTTAATGCTGTTGCAGCCCAGCAGCACATCGGCAAAATTGTCCGGGTCACCGTTATCGGACATCCAGCCAAACAGTGCGGAATCATGTTCGCCTTTACGCATTCCGGAGAGATATTCGCCCCACTCGTAAGAGACGATTTTTGCCTTTACGCCCACCTTCGCCCAGTCGCTCTGGATCATCTCCGCAATGCGACGCGAGTTTGGATTATACGGACGCTGAACCGGCATTGACCATAGCGTAACGTCTGCGCCCTTCTCCAGCCCGGCCTGCTTCAGCAGCGCTTTCGCTTTTTCCGGATCGTAGCTGTAATCCTTCAGCTCGTTATTAAAGCCCATCATATTGGGTGGGATCGGCGATTTTGCCACCGTCCCCGACCCCATAAAGACCGCGTTAACGATAGCCTTTTTGTCGGTCGCGTAGTTCAGCGCCTGGCGCACCAGCACGTTATCAAACGGTTTTTTCTCGGTGTTAAACGCCAGATAGCCGACGTTCAGCGCATCAACCGAGTGCAGCGTCAGGTCTTTGTTCTTCTTAATCACCTCAAACTGCACCGGAGACGGCGCGGGTATAATCTGGCATTCGTTGGTCTGCAGTTTCGCCAGACGCGTCTCCACATTTGGCGTGATGGAGAAGATCAGATGTTTGGTCGGCACCTCGCCATCCCAGTAGTTCGGATTAGCGACGTAGCGGATCAGTGAATCCACTTTGTACTGCTGCAGCACATAAGGACCGGTACCGATCGGCCAGGTGTCCACGTTTTCAGGCGTACCTTTTTTCAGCATCGCATCGGCGTATTCTGCGGAGAGAATCGAGGCAAAATCCATCCCCCAGTCGGCCAGGAACGCGGCGTTGGGTTCACTCAGGGTGAACTGAACGTGGTAATCGTCGACTTTTTTGACGTCCTGAATCAGCTTATCAAGACCCACGTCGTTAAAGTATTCATAGTTACCCTGGGACACGTTGTGGTACGGATGCTTAGGGTCTTTCTGACGCATAACCGAGAAAATAACGTCATCGGCGTTAAAGTCGCGGGTCGGCTTGAAGTATTTGTTGCTGTTGAACTTCACCCCTTTGCGCAGGGTAAAGGTATAGGTCTTACCGTCCGGTGAAATCGTCCAGGATTCCGCCAGCGACGGAACCGGCGTGTTTTTCACCGGGTCGAAATTGATCAGGCGGTTGTACAGTACCTGAGAACTGGCGACAAAAGAGGGGCCGGAACTGGCGATTTGCGGGTTGAACGACTCGGGTGATGCTTCAGAACAGTAAATTAAGGTGTCGTTGTTTGCCGCCCACGCGGCACCGGCTGGTAAAAGCGCGCTCAGCGCAAGGGCGAGCAGTGTTTTCCCTGTAGACATGGTTATAACCCTGGCAGTTTTATTATATAGGACAGTAATAACAGCACAGCCGTTATGACCTGGCAAATAACGAAACACTATCAGGTTATTCTAAAGCCGCGTTTTTTGCTGGTTTTACGGTCAGCATCCGAAAAGATGATTTGCCTTAAGTGCCATTATCCGTCAAGCACAACCGTCACTTTCTATGCCGCAAGAAATCGGCCCTTTTAGCGTCTCTTCCTCCGTTTGTTTTCTTCCTCGTTTCGTTAAAGTAACGGCGTGAAGAAGTATATGGGATCAAATCGTGGCTAAAACTCTTTTACGCAGCGGTAACCTGGATGATTTTCAGGCCGTGGGCGGCGGCGGACAAGCCGTTTTTGAATCAGCGTTACAAATTCGGGAAGCGCTCCGGTTGCGCAAACAACAGGCTATCGTTGACTGTCTGGCGATTCCGCAGGTCAACGACAGCGGCGACCGCGTGGACTGGTACTCCCCGGTGGAGGGAAACGTCACCAGCTGGAAAGCGGCTGATGAGGACGACCGCTATCGCGCCCTGCGCTATCTGGAAAACACCCTTGCGAGCGTAGAGTCGTTAAGCAAGAAATGCCTTCAGTCGCCGAAAACAGCGCAACAGCTCTTCGGCTCGCTGCTGTCGAAAGCATTTCAGTTCCCTGGGGAAAATTTCGTTTTTCTCGTCGACGGAAAACCGATCCTGTGCTTCTGGGGTTTTGTAAACCTGAATGAAAATGCGCGTGACGATGTCCTCGACTGCCTGCGTGAATCGCTGATCCCTGAGCCCGCCCCTGTTGTGATTGAAGATCCTGAGCCCGAGCCCGAGCGGGTGCCCGAACCGGCCATCACCTTTGAAAAAGCTGACGAGCCGCTGATTGCCCCGGTCGCCGCGATACGGATTACGCCGGAAGACCTGTATGCGCCCGAGCCCGCACCGGTTGTTGCGCAACCTGCGCCTGAACCCGCACCTGTCGTCATCACGAAGAAGCGTCGCGTTCCCCTTTGGACGCTGCCGGTCGCGGCGGTGATCGTTGCCGCTATTGCCGCCCCGCTGATGTGGCCAAAACCGGCCCCTTCTGCAGAGCCCGCGCCTACGCCGGTCCCTGAGCCCGTGGCTATCGCCCCAAAACCGATCAAAGCCGTTGAGCCACTGGCGATGAATTTACCCCTGCATCAGGCTGAGGTGGTGGCGAGCAAAGAAAAAGAGCCTGAACCCGCTCCCGTGGTGATTGTCGCGATCCCGAAAGATGCCATGGTGATGGAGGCCGGTCAGGTGAAAGCCGGATCGACACGCTTCCTGAACGGTACCTGGCGCGCGATTCTCGACGTGAAAGACCCGGTCACCGGCAAGCCACCGTCAATGCGCTATCAAATCCAGAACAATAAAGGTTTCGCCCGCATAGTCCATGGCGACAATATTGTCTGCCGCGCGGAGATCTTCTCCGGGCTACACAGCAATGGTGAGCTGATGATCAAGAGTCGCGGCACGGCCCGCTGCACCGACGGTTCCCGCTACCCGATGCCGGAAGTCGCCTGTAAAGCCGGCACCAGCGATATCGCAGAATGTCGCGCCCGTTATGATGCCAACACCGTCGTCCCCCTGACGTTCAAGAAAGCAGGTGCCTGATCCTATGCTGGTAAATCTTTGCGACTATAAACAAAGCGTTACGCTTATTGCCAACAGCGGCGTGCAATTCCTCGATTTCGGGCTGACGCCGCAGGACACCGCCAGCCACGGGCGCTTCGTACGTAAGACCGCCAACGGCCCTCTTTTACGCCTCGATTTCGATCTGGTTAACGGGCGCTATACCGTGCCGGGAACGCACGGCGGCCAGCCTGAAGTGGTTAAACCGGAAACGACTATCCCGCTGCAGCAGTCCCTTGCGGTGCTGGACGGCGTCTGGCTTCCCGTCCCGTTTCTGCGTTTCAACCCGCCGCGCACCTTTGTGGAGGGGCCGGATAACTGGGCCCGCGTGCAGGTCCGCAAGCTCGACACCCCCGACACCGCAGGCAATACGCACCGCGTGACCCTCGCCCTCGACAGCCAGATTGCGGAACATGCCACCTCCGCGCTATCGCCGGTTGAAAACGATATTCTGAACGGCACCCGTTTCGCGCTGGCCTGGCGCGATAGCGAGGTTGAAAGCTTCCTCGACCAGACCTGGATTGACGGCTGGCTGCGTGAAGCATTTACCCAGTATGCTGACGGCGTTGAAAATCGTTCTGAACGTGACCTGCATCAGGCGATGCGCAGCTTTGAATATCAGGCTCACTGGCTTAACCTGCTGACCATGCTCGGTGAACAGCTCACCGTGCCGGAAGTGAAATTTGTTACCCATACCCTCAGTACGCCAGCGATTCCGGTCGACCTGATCCTCGACGTCGGTAACACTCACACCTGCGGCGTCATTATTGAAGACCACGGCGATGCGAACGATGGACTGCGGCAGACCGCCGAGTTACAGGTTCGTTCATTGAGCGAGCCGCAATTCCTCAATGAGCCTCTGTTTACCAGCCGTCTCGAGTTTTCCGAAGCACGCTTTGGCAAACAGCACTTCTCGGTTGAAAGTGGTCGCGAAGATGCGTTTGTCTGGCCGTCGATCGTTCGCGTGGGTGATGAAGCCCGCAAGCTGGCGATGCAGCGTCTGGGAACCGAAGGGAACAGCGGCATCTCCAGCCCGCGTCGCTATTTGTGGGATGAAACACCGGTGGTGCAGGACTGGCGCTTTAGTCAGATGAACGGCAAAACCCAGCGTGAGCCGCTTGCCACGGCGTTCCCGCTGATGAACCTGATGAACGATGACGGTGAACCGCTGTTTACGTTACCGCAGGACGAGCGACTGCCGGTCTTCTCGCCGCAGTACAGCCGCAGCACCCTGATGACGCATATGCTGTGCGAGCTGCTGGCGCAGGCGCTGGGTCAGATCAACAGCGTCGCCACCCGCCTGCGTCTGGGCTTCCCTGCCTCGCCACGCCAGCTGCGCACCCTGATCCTGACCCTGCCCTCGGCAATGCCAAAGCAGGAGCGCGAGATTTTCCGTCGCCGCATGTTCGAAGCCATCGCCATCGTCTGGAAAGCGATGGGCTGGCACCCGCAGGATGAGGATTTTGCCACCCGCAAACAGCAGGAAAAAAGCGTGGTGCCGGTCCCTGAAATCCAGATGGAGTGGGATGAGGCCAGCTGTGGTCAACTGGTCTGGCTGTATAACGAAGCGATCTCCCATTTTGGCGGCCAGACGGAAGCCTTCTTTGCCTCCCTCGCCCGCACGGATCGTGAGCCTGAGCCGGGTGTGCAGCCCGGCCGCGCATTGCGCGTCGCGTCTATCGACATCGGTGGCGGCACCACGGATATGGCGATCACCCATTATCAACTGGATGACGGCTCCGGTAATAACGTCAAAATCACGCCGCAGCTGCTGTTCCGCGAAGGGTTTAAAGTGGCGGGCGATGATACCCTGCTGGACGTGATTCAGCGCTACGTGCTGCCCGCCCTGCAAACGCAGCTGCAGAAGTCCGGGATTGCGGACGCCTCGCTGCTCATGGCGTCGCTGTTCGGCGACTCCGGGCGTATTGATACCCAGGCCGTGCTGCGCCAGCAAACGGCGCTACAGCTCTTTATGCCGATTGGCCACGCCATTCTTGCCGCGTGGGAATCCAGCGACGTTGACGATCCGCTGGCTGGCCTGCATGCCACCTTTGGCGATCTTCTGCCGCAGAAACCAACCCGCAACGTCATGAATTATCTGCAGCAGGCGATTGATCATGCCCTGCCTGCGGGCTCAGAAGCGTTCGACCTGTTCGCCGTACCGCTGCACGTCAATTTCCGCGAGATGCAGGATGCGATGCTGGCCGGTCAGTTTACGCTGACCTCTCCGCTTCACGCAGTCTGTGAAGCGATTTCCCACTACAGCTGCGATATTCTGCTGATTACCGGTCGCCCTGGCTGCCTGCCAGGCGTTCAGGCGCTGATCCGTCACCTGCAGCCGGTGCCGGTCAATCGCATCGTCTGGCTGGATAAATACCAGGTACATGAGTGGTATCCGTTCAGTCAGCAGGGGCGCATTGGTAACCCTAAATCAACCGCCGCCGTGGGTGCCATGCTGTGCAGCCTGGCGCTCGACCTGCGTCTGCCGCGCTTCAACTTTAAAGCCGCGGACATTGGCGCGTATTCTACCGTGCGTTATCTCGGCGTGCTGGATAACACCGTCAATACCCTGCGTGAGGAAAACGTCTGGTATCAGGATATCGACCTCGATAAGCCGGGCGCAAAACTCGACGCACGCCTGCACTTCCCGCTACGCGGCAACGTCACCCTCGGCTTCCGCCAGCTGGCGAACGCACGCTGGCCTGCCACGCCGCTTTATACGCTCAGCATCAATTCGGCTGAACTGGCGAAAGCGATTGCCGGTGACGGCGTGCTGAACGTGCGGCTTAAGCTCTGCGGCGGCAGCAAGCAGGAAGGTCCTGAGTCCTTTGAACTGAGCGATGCCTGGCTACAGGACGGCACACCGGTAGCGCCTGACGCCTTAACCTTCAAACTGAATACTCTGGCCGATCGCCGACACAGCGGCAGCCACTACTGGATCGACAGCGGGAGCGTATACCTGAAATGACAGCGACGACCACCACCACTCAGGCGTTAATCGGGTGGATTAATGAGACGCGCATGAATGCCCCTGTGCTGGACAACGATGCTGACGCCCTGCTTGCCCGCATCAACGCGGCGCAGGCGCGAGAGCAGGCTATTGAACGTGCCCTGATCCGCCAGAGCAGCATTGGACTTTACGGTCATTCGCAGAGCGCAAAAGCACACCTGCTGCTGTCGCTGTGCGGCAGCGGTAATGGACGGCTAAACGTTACGCCAGGCCAGCGCACCTTTGACTATTTTTCGCATATCAATCCGGGTCATGCCCTGACCAACATGGCCGTCCGCTTTACCCGGGAAAACCGGGAGGTGGTTGATGAGGCGTTTCCGCTACGTCTGAGTCTGATCACCGAGGCCGAACTGGTACAGCTGTTTATTGCCCGCACGACGCTGCATCCGCAGATGCGCGCAGTGGATAAGGCGGTCATTGAGACCCGTCTTGAGAAATGGCGTGGCCTGCGTCAGCCGCAGGGCGTACCGGGTATCACGGCGCAGGAAGTGGGTGCCATCGCCCGCTTCTGGCAGTGCACAATACCCGCTGCGAAACAGCAAATTGATGATGCCCTGTGGTATGAGCTTGCCCAACTGGTGCCTTCACTTGATCTCAGCACCCGGGCAAGCGTCTGGTCGCTGCTGTGGGGTGAGCAACAGGAATTCACCCAACAGTGGCTGAAGCTCGCCCATGTTCTGCACCAGACCAGCCATGCCAGCGAGCTTGCTGCTCCGCTGAGTCTGCTGGTAGATAGCTTTGGCTTGCCGGGTGAAGGGTTCCTGACGCATGGCACCTTAACCCAGCAGGACGCACAGGAGACGCTGCTTCATCCGCTGAATAACGGCGACATGCTCAACGCCATCAGCCTCCCGGTTGACGTGCTGGCCTTCCTGACCCGCGAGCTGGTTCTGCCGGTTGAGAGTGGTGCGCTGGATAACGTTGATATCATTGATATTCCGGTCTTTGAAGACAGCAGTGCCGATCCGTTAGCGCAGGCAAAATGTCAGTGGTTGCTCGACCATTACCGCCAGCAGCTACAGCCTGACGTGCTGGTTATCTGCAATGCGACAGCGCAGCACGAGCAGACGGCCAAAAAAGCAAAAGTGTTAATGAGCTGGGTCAAAGAGACGCAGCCTGCTGAAGAGTCTGCCCTGCCGGGGCTGGTGTGGGCGATTACCCCGCATGACGCCCGCTTTACCACCCGCCAGAATCTTGATGAAGCCGTACAGCATCTGCTCGGTAAACCGGGTTTAAGCTGGGGCACGCTGCAGGCGCTGGATAGCCACAGCATGCAGCGCGTCATTGAGTGGTTGTCTCAGGCCACGCTCCCTGCGCAGCGGCAGAAGCGCCTTGGAACGCTGAAAAGCTTGCTTCGCCAGGAGCTTTCGGCGCTAATGCGCAGTTATCTCGCCCCGCTGGTTGAGGAACCGGCTACCCGACGCGCACAGGCCGAAAACATGGTGCGCACCCTGCAAAGCAGTGCCGCCCGTCACGGCGAGCTGCTTGAAGGATTGATGCCGCCGATGAAAGCGTTTGAAACGCTGCTCGCCGTCCAGCAACCGCGCGAGGAGCAGGTCAATGGGCTATTTACGGATACCATTGATCTGTTTACCGATAACGCCCAGGAAAGTGCTGGTCAGTTCCAGACGAAGGACAAGGCGCGTCTGGCGCACAGAGTATGGATAAATCATCTGCGTCAGTGGAGCCGTAATGAGGCCACGGCCACCCGTCTCGGTCTGGAACCCGCAGTATTACAGCAAATCGCGGATGTTCTGGTGGCCACCAGCTACCGGCTTAATCTGGCGCAACAGCTTCAGCGTATTGTCGAAGCGGATAAGAGCAGCGCAGCGCAACTGCACGCCGTGATGGGCAATTTCGTTGGCTGGCTGGGGTATGACCAAACGCCTTCAGCAGAGCGTCCGGCAAGCCGCATCCGCAAGGGACAGGCTATCTTCGTTACGCCCGTCGTCAGCAGCGCCGCGCCACGTCTGACGCGTCTGGCGGAACAGCCAGTCCATGCGGCCACCGCGTACGTTTACGACTGGCTGGTTGCCCTCTATAGCCGGGCGATAGAGAACATTGATTACCAGCATCCGCATGATATTCAACCTGACGCACGTCAGGCATTACGGGCTTTAATCATGTAGTTGCCTTTCTTGCCGGGTGGCGCTGCGCTTACCCGGCCTACATTCCGCCATAATATCAATACCTTGCAAAATTCATCGTAGGCCCGTGCAAGCGTCGCGCCGCCGGGCGAAACTTTTGCGCACATCACTCCGTCATACACCCGGCTAACGTCTGAGCCAGTGCTGACGGATTTTCCCACGACATAGAATGCCCCGCCGCAGGGATAATTTTTACCTCAACGCCTTTCTGCTTCAGATTATCAACATCGTCGTCAGGCAGAGAATGTTCGCCGAAGATCAGCGTCACCGGGCACGAGAGCGACAGGAATTGCGTTTCCCATACCGGCACAACCCCCTCAACCAGGCTCTTTGCTCCGCGCCAGACTGCATACGGCGCATTGCTTTGCAGACACCCCGCCCACGCTGAGGTTTCTGCGCTGAGCATGGCGTCATAACCCTGTTTCAGAAACTGCTGTTCGGTTTGCGCCGCAATCGAGCGGCTGAACATCCCACCACCCGCGTGAAAATTAGGTTCCGACACCATCAGTCCTTTAACTCGCGTTCCCAGCATCGCCGCCGTTTCAATCGCGATACTGCCGCCCATGCTGTGGCCGTATAACCAGAAGGTATCCAGTTCAAGATGGTCAATCAGCTCTGCCACCACGCGCGCCTGGTCAGTGGTGTGGTAGCTGTAATGCTCGGGTTTATCGCTGTAACCGCTGCCGGGCAAATCAATGAGAATGGCCCGGCGTGTGCCAAACTGAAGGTCACGGACAACGCGGGGATATTCATAGGAAGAGGCACACCCCAGCCCGTGGATGAAGACCACGGGCTCGCCTGAGCCGGGCAAATCATGCCAGCGCACGGTGCAACCCGCCTGCTGCGAGTAAAAACTGTTCATAAGCACTCCTTTTACGATGCACTGTGTATTTATACAGTTATCGAATCAGGAATGCCATGTTCATCTGGAAAAAGTGGAAGCGTGCTTCAGAAAAGCGAGATCAGGAGCGCAACGGGGAAGCTCATCGGCCAGGTCGACCCCACCAGAAACGCGCTGAGCAGGCGGATGCGTTTGCGATCTTTTGAAAGGAACCAGGTAATTAATGCACAGATGGAAGCCATCACTGCGTAAAAAACCAACATCTTTTGATACAACGTCATTCTGTATACCAGAGCCGAAAAAATAACCGCACGCAATATGCGTCATATGTTGATACAGATCAAGTTTTTTCGTTACAGAATAACCACTTAAATATTATGGCTAATAACAATGAAGTAGCTTGCTTAACACCCAGGGCGAAGAAGGAGAATGCCCGGCCGCGCAAGCGGCCAGGCAGGATGGCTTAGTGTTTGATCATCACATGCCTGACGACCGTATAATCCTCAAGCCCGTACACCGACATATCTTTGCCGTAGCCGGATAACTTCATGCCGCCGTGCGGCATTTCGCTCACCAGCATAAAGTGGGTATTCACCCAGGTACAGCCGTACTGCAACCGCGCACTCAGACGATGAGCACGGCCCACGTCTTTGGTCCAGACCGATGACGCCAGGCCATACTGTGAATCATTCGCCCAGGCCAGCACCTGCGCTTCATCGTCAAATTCAGTGACGCTCACCACCGGCCCAAACACTTCGCGCTGAACAATGGCATCGTCCTGTTTTGCCCCCGCCAGCAGGGTCGGCTGGAAGTAGTAGCCAGCCCCCTCCTTTTTGCTTCCGCCCGTCACAACGCTGATATGACCGAGCGCTTTCGCCTGATCGACAGCCTGACAGACGCGTGAAAGGTGAGCGGCCGAGCTGAGCGGCCCCAGTTCAGTAGCGGCATCTTCCGGCGCCCCCATTTTGAGGCTGGCGACCGCAGCACCCAGCTTTTCAACCAGCGCAGGATATATGCCTTTCTGGGCATAAATGCGGCAGGCCGCCGTACAGTCCTGCCCGGCATTGTAGAAACCAAACGTTCGCACCCCTTCGACAACCGCGTCCAGGTCAGCATCATCAAAAACGATCACCGGAGCCTTACCGCCCAGCTCCATGTGGGTGCGCTTAATGGAGGACGCCGTATGGCCGATGATATGCTCGCCGGTGGCAATAGAACCGGTCAGCGACACCATGCGGACTTTGTCATGCCCGGTGAGCGGATCGCCAACCGTCTTACCGCGACCAAATAACACGTTCACAACGCCTGCCGGGAAGATATCTTTCGCCAGTTCTCCCAGTTTTAACGCCGTCAGCGGCGTGATTTCAGAGGGTTTTATCACCACGCAGTTACCGGCAGCCAGCGCGGGTGCCAGCTTCCATGCTGCCATCATCAGCGGGTAGTTCCACGGCGCAATCGATGCAACTACCCCCACCGGATCACGGCGGATCATCGAGGTGTGCCCCTCAAGGTATTCACCTGCGGCCAGACCGTTCAGGCAGCGGGCCGCCCCGGCGAAGAAACGAAACACGTCGACCACCGCCGGAATTTCATCCCCCAGAGCACAGTGGAGCGGCTTCCCGCAGTTGAGCGATTCAAGCCTGGCAAATTCTTCACCCTGCGCCTCAATGGCGTCAGCCAGTTTCAGCAGACATTCCGCACGCGCTTTGGGCGTGGTCTGCCCCCAGTCGATAAAAGCCCCATCGGCGGCCTGAACAGCCGCGTCAACTTGCGCGACAGAGGCTTCAGCAATCTCCAGCAGTACTTCTCCGGTGGCCGGGTTATATACCGGCTGCTTTTCGCCTTGTCCGGCGACCAGTTCACCCTTTATCAGCAGATGTGTTTGCATAGCATTGTCCTGTTCAAATCAATGTTATTTCCCGCTGCCGGCGATGTTCTCGCCATCGCGGGTTAGCCACCAGGCACCCAGAATGGGGAAAGTTGTCACCAGCATGACCAACAGTGCAACAACGTTGGTGACCGGCACGTCGCGAGGACGGCCGAGCTGATTGAGCAACCACAGCGGTAACGTGCGCTCGTGTCCCGCCGTAAAGGTTGTGACGATGATTTCGTCAAACGACAGGGCAAAGGCCAGCATTCCGCCCGCCAGAAGTGCTGAACCCAGATTGGGCAACACCACATAGCGGAAGGTTTGCCACCCGTCGGCCCCGAGATCCATTGACGCCTCCACCAGACTCCAGGAGGTGCGTCTGAACCGGGCAATGACGTTGTTGAACACCACCACCACGCAGAATGTGGCGTGCCCGACAACGATGGTGAAAAAACCCGGTTCAAGGTTGATCGTTTTAAATGCGGTCAGCAGCGCCAGACCGGTAATGATTCCCGGTAAGG
Source organism: Enterobacter sp. ZOR0014 (assembly GCF_000798855.1). Classification (NCBI taxonomy): domain Bacteria; kingdom Pseudomonadati; phylum Pseudomonadota; class Gammaproteobacteria; order Enterobacterales; family Enterobacteriaceae; genus Enterobacter; species Enterobacter sp. ZOR0014. Next base: position 11,687 of record NZ_JTLF01000238.1, read on the forward strand.
CAATGGGCAACAGCAGCAACAGTGAAATGGCGTTTTTGCCAAAAAAGTCGCTTCGCCACAGCGCCGCTGCAGCAAGCGTACCAAGCACCAGGGCAATGGCGGTGGAGAGCGCGGCAATCTGAAGTGACAACGTCACGGATTCAATGATATCGCCACGCCCCGCCGCCACGCTAAACCACTTGAGCGTCAGCCCCTGCGGCGGGAAGCTGAAGGCAGCATCTTCAGTATTAAAGGCGTAGATCGCGATAATCAGCAGCGGGAAGTGCAGAAAGATGACGCCTCCCCATGCCGCCACTTTCAGGAACAACGGTGCGCGTTCAGAGTGCATCGAATGCTCCCAGACGTTTCACGAACGCCAGATAAAGCGAAATCAGCACAATGGGAACCAGCGTAAACGCAGCCGCCATGGGCATATTGCCGATAGCGCCCTGCTGAGCGTAGACCATGTTACCGATGAAATAGCCCGGCGGCCCCACCAGCTGCGGGACGATGAAATCCCCCAGCGTCAGGGAAAAGGTAAATATCGAACCCGCGGCAATTCCCGGGATCGCCAGCGGCAATACAACATAGCGAAAGGTCTGGCGGGGGCGCGCGCCGAGGTCGGCTGAAGCCTGCAGTAACGACGCTGGCAGACGTTCCAGCGCGGCCTGCACGGGCAGGATCATAAACGGCAGCCAGATATAGACAAAGACCAGAAAGCGCCCCAGCCCGGAGGTGGATAACGTGTTACCGCCTATCGCCGGGAGCGTAAGAAGTGAGGTGAGGATCGGTTCCAGCCCCATATGACTGAGAAACCATTGCGCTACACCATCCTTCGCCAGCAACAACGTCCAGGCGTAGGCTTTGACAATGTAGCTCGCCCACATCGGCAGCATCACGGCGATATAGAAGAACGCTTTCCACTTGCCGCGGGTGTAACGCGCCATATACCAGGCCATCGGGAATGCCAGAATGGCGCTGGCCAAAGTGACCGCGATCGCCATCGTTAAGGTGCGCAGGATGATGTCGTAGTTTGCCGGATTGAAGAGCGCCTGAATATTCGCCAGCGTCAGGTCCGGCGTGACCGCCATGGTGAAGTCGTCAAAGGTGTAAAATCCCTGCCACAGCAGGGTCAGCAACGATCCGAAATAGACGATGCCAAACCACATCAGCGGGGCAAGCAGCAGCAGGAACAGGCCGAGCGACGGCTTACGCCAGAACAGTGCCGTCATGCGGCTCAAGCGGCCGTGCGGTGCGGGAGGATGAGCGACACTCATATCCATTTCACCTTTCCTCATGCAGGCGAATCATCGCCTCGCGTGACCACGAGGCCATCACCGCCTGCCCCGGCGCAATGCCGCTCAGCAGCGAGACATCGCTGAGGTTGGCCTGGCTGACCAGCAGTTTGGCCCCCTCGGCAAGCTTCAGTTCCAGGCGCGTGGCGGCTCCCTGATACTGAACGGCCTGCACGATACCCTGAACCTGAACCTCACCGCCCTCGTTCAGGCGAATATGTTCCGGGCGCAGGGAATAGATACCTTCCATGCCGCAAATTTTCTGCGCAAGCGCTGCATCAAAGACGTTGGACGTACCCACAAAACCGGCGACAAACGGCGTGCGCGGACGCATATAGAGATCGCGCGGGGTATCCACCTGCTCGATGCGTCCGTTATTGAATACCGCCACCCGGTCCGACATGGAGAGCGCTTCGCCCTGATCGTGGGTGACGAAAATAAAGGTAATGCCGAGTTCCTGCTGAAGTTTCTTCAGCTCGAATTGCATCTGTTCGCGCAGTTTGAGATCGAGCGCGCCCAGCGGTTCGTCCAGCAGCAGGACGCGCGGTTCATTGACCAGCGCCCGGGCGATGGCGACACGCTGGCGCTGGCCGCCGGAAAGTTGCGAAGGTTTGCGGGCGATGGCAAAGCTCAGCCCCACTTTTTCCAGAGCATCACGCGCCTGGGCATGGCGTTTCTTCTTGTCGACGCCTTTCACCATCAGCCCGTAGGCGACATTATCGAGGATCGACATATGCGGGAACAGCGCATAATCCTGAAAGACGGTATTTACATCCCGCTCCCATGGCGGTAGCGCGCTCGCCTCTTTGCCGAAAATAGAAATCGTGCCGCCTGACAGCTGTTCAAAACCCGCTATCAGGCGCAGGCAGGTAGTTTTGCCGGAGCCCGAAGGCCCCAGCATGGAGAAAAACTCCCCGTCGCGAATGGCAATGGTCACCCCGTCCACCGCCCGCACATCGCCATACAGCCGGGAAACATTGTTAAATTCTACTGCGTACGTCATGTTCTGCTCCCGGGCGATTATCGTCCACCCATGATGGCGATGTAATCCTGCGTCCAGCGGCTGTACGGCACGAATTTGCCACCTTGAGCGGTCGGGGTTTTCCAGAACAGGATTTTGTCGAATTCGTTATAACCGTTTGTTTCACAACCTTTATCACCCAGCAGCGTACTGGCTTTACACCCTTCAGGCACGACGGGCAGTGAGCCGAACCATGCCGCCAGATCGCCCTGCACTTTTGGCGTCAGCGACCAGTTCATCCATTTGTAGGCGCACATCGGGTGTTTTGCCTGGGCGTGGAGCATGGTGGTATCCGCCCAGCCGGTTACCCCTTCTTTCGGGAAGACGGTGGCGATGGGCTGGTTCTCAGCCTTCAGCGCATTTGCCTGATATGGCCAGGCGCTGGAAGCCACAACGCCTTCATTTTTGAAGTCGCTCATCTGGACGGTGGTGTCATGCCAGTAGCGGTGGATCAGGGCATGCTGGTCGCGAAGCACTTTCAGCACCGCGGCATATTGTTCTTCGGTGAGCTGGTAGGGATCGCTGATGCCCAGCTGTGGCTGGGTGGCTTTGACGAACAGCGCCGCATCGGCGATATAAATTGGCCCGTCATATGCCTGCACGCGACCCTGATTGGTTTTACCGTCCGGCAGATCCTGTTTGGTAAAGACCACACTCCAGCTGTCCGGTGGCGTCGGGAAGGTTTTGGTGTTGTACATCAGCAGGTTTGGCCCCCACTGATAGGGTGTACCGTAGACCTTGCCGCCCACGTTAAACCATTCCCCCTTCACAATGCGCGTGTCGAGGGTTTTCCAGTTCGGGATGAGTTCGGGATTTATCGGCTGAACGCGTTTGCCCATGATCAGGCGAAGCGATGCATCGCCTGACGCGGTGACCAGATCGTATCCCCCTTTCGCCATCAGGCTGACCATTTCATCTGACGTGGCCGCCGTTTTCACGTTAACGGCACAACCGGTCTCTTTTTCAAACTGGGTGACCCAGTCATAGTTTTTATCGGTCTGCCCACGCTCGATATAGCCCGGCCAGGCAATAATATCCAGACGACCTTCCCCGTCACCCATCGCCTTAGGTGGTTCTGCGGCGTGCGCTGTCATGATAGTCATGCCGAGCGCGCACAGGCTGCTGCGGGCAAATTTTTTGCTCATAAGAATTACTCCTGTCGCAATGAAATTTAGCGGCAGCCGTGCCGTAAAAATATCTCCCTTATTAAACGTAGACCGCGCAATTGCACCGCACCGTTTGGCTTCAGGAAATTTCATCAAGGTGTGACCGAGGGCGCATTCCCCGTTAACTGGATTATAGACAAGGGGTTAGCGGCGCGAGGCAGTATGCAGATTTCCTATGACCGGGCACTGCGAAATATTCGTAGCGCCGTCATCAGGATAAGAAATGTTTATTTAAATAAGGGGAAAAAGATTATTTCAACATCGTGCTAATTAATTTTCCTAACTGAATCACCGCCTGCTCTTCTCGCTCTCCCCACGCCCAGGAGGTATTAAAACGGAAGAACGGTGTCCATGCGTCAGAGGTGGAAAACATTTTTCCTGGCGCAATGCTGATATGGTGCGTTAAGGCCTTTTCACTCAGCAGCCCGGCATCCAGCTGTGTCGGAAGCTCCAGCCATAAAAAGTAGCCGCTGTCGTTATGGTGAATTTTGACCCCGGCGGGCATATGGCGCAGCAGTGACTGCCAGGCTTGCTGTTTTCGCTCAGCGAGCGTTCGTCGCAGGCGGCGAAGATGGGCGTCGTAGCGTTTAGTCGCCAGGTAGTCCACCAGCGCAAGCTGCATAGGGGAGCTGGTCGATAACGTGCTCATCAGTTGCAACTGCTGAATGCGTCGCGCATGTTTTCCGGCCGCCACCCAGCCGATACGAAATCCCGCCACCAGACATTTTGAAAAAGAGGAGCAGTGAAGCGTCATGTCGTCCCGATCCCAGGCTTTTGCCGGAAGCGGTTTTTCGCGGCCGAAATAGAGCTCGCTGTATACATCGTCCTCAATCAGGGTGACGTTATGCTTTGTCAGGAGGGCGACCAGACGAGCTTTTTTCTCTGCACTTAGCGTAAAACCAAGCGGATTCTGGCCGTTGGTCATCAGCCAGCAGGCTTTTACCGGATAGTCATTCAGCGCCTGTTCAAGGGCGTTCAGGTCTATCCCCTCCCGGACGTCCGTGGCGACCGACAACGCTTTGAGCTTCAGGCGTTCCAGCGCCTGCAGCGCGCCATAAAAGCAGGGGTTTTCGACAATCACCCAGTCGCCAGGCTCCGTCACCGCCTGCAAACTCAGGTTCAGCGCTTCGAGCGCGCCTGCGGTAATGACAATTTCGTCCGGCGAGATGTTCATCCCCTGCTGCGCATAGCGGCGCGCAATGGCGTGGCGGAGTTCAGCGTTACCCGGCGGCAGGTTTTCAATCACGCTCATCGCAGTCGCCGTTTTGCTGACGTTAGCCAGCGAGCGGTTGAGCTGCTGAAGCGGGAAAAGCCGGGGATCGGGAAAGGCGGATGCGAAAGGAACGACAGACGGATCGCGGCTGGCCTGAAGGACATCGAAGATATAGGTGTTGATATCCACCGCTTCGTCACGCATCACCTGGGCAGGCGGCACAGGCTGGTGCGTGGTCGGGCGGGAGGCAACGTAATAGCCCGATTGTGGCCTGGCGACAATGCGTCCCTGACTTTCCAGCATCTGATACGCGTGGCCAACGGTCATGAAACTCATGCCGCTGCTCGCCACCTGCTCTCGCAGGGAAGGCAGTTTATCGCCCGGCAGCCATACGCCAAGCTCAATTTGCGAGATAATTTGTTGCGCCAGACGCTGGTATTTTTTCATCAGATTCTCCTTATTGCCGACAGTGTATATCAGCAGGAGAAAAAGAGAAGATTTTGCTAACTGTTATGAAAAACCGGGTAGATTACTTACGGTACTCGGTGGTGTGATTCATCGCGGAACGCGCAGCAGCGAGGTGGTCGAGCGTGATCATCGACGATTTGCAAAAAATGCATTTTGCGCCGAATGGGTTTTTCTCAGACACATCAAAGACTGAAGTGCGGTACTGCGAGCCATGACAGCATGGGCAGCGGAAATGGATATAAGAAGTCATAGGATTCTCCTGTTAACGTAAAAACGTAAATTACTAATGGGCCGATTGGGCAATATTGGTTTTAAACAAAACGAATCGGAATGTAGATAAAGACCCAAGAGAGGCTGCGGAGAGGCACAACGTGATGAGAACTGCTTTATAAAACTACGTCAGATATTTTTTTGGACTCAAAACCAGAAATCCATTAACGCATGTTGCTGACGGCAAAGCAAGCGGATTGATGCGTAAAATTCATAAAAATAATTTTTTTATTCCGTAACGGTAATCTATATCAGTTTGTAAAAGCGGGAGTCTGAATCAAACTGTTATGGTTAAAATTCGCTGTTCTGCGTCTGATAGTCCGATCTCTGCGCCTATACCATAACAACACACCGTTTGACATTGAGGCTGTGCATGTTTGGTTTGGATGCTTTTCACCTTGCGCGGATACAGTTTGCCTTTACCGTATCCTTTCACATTATTTTCCCGGCAATCACCATCGGCCTGGCAAGCTATCTTGCCGTGCTCGAAGGATTATGGCTGAAAACAAAAAATCCGGTCTGGCGCTCGCTTTACCATTTCTGGTCGAAGATTTTTGCCGTTAACTTTGGCATGGGCGTAGTCTCCGGCCTGGTCATGGCCTACCAGTTTGGCACCAACTGGAGCGGCTTTTCACAGTTTGCGGGCAGTATTACCGGCCCACTCCTGACCTACGAAGTGCTTACCGCCTTCTTCCTTGAGGCCGGTTTCCTCGGCGTGATGCTGTTCGGCTGGAAGAAAGTCGGACCGGGACTGCACTTCTTCTCCACCTGCATGGTGGCGCTGGGGACTATTATCTCCACCTTCTGGATCCTCTCTTCGAATAGCTGGATGCAGACCCCGCAGGGCTATGAGATTGTCAACGGCCAGGTGGTGCCGGTGGACTGGTTCGCTGTGGTGTTCAACCCCTCCTTCCCTTACCGCCTGCTGCATATGTCGATCGCCGCGTTCCTCAGTAGCGCCCTGTTTGTTGGTGCATCCGCAGCATGGCATTTGCTGCGCGGGAATAATAATCCTGCGATCCGCGCAATGTTTTCAATGGCACTGTGGATGACGCTGATTGTCGCTCCCCTCCAGGCTATGGTTGGTGATATGCATGGGTTGAATACTTTAAAGCATCAGCCCGCCAAAATTGCCGCCATTGAGGGCCACTGGGAAAACCCACCGGGTGAGCCGACCCCGTTGCTGCTGTTTGGCTGGCCTGACATGGAGCAAGAGCGCACCCGCTTTGGTCTGGAGATCCCGGCGCTGGGAAGTCTTATCCTGACGCACAGCCTGGATAAACAGGTCCCAGCCCTTAAGGAGTTCCCGAAAGAAGATCGCCCAAACTCGACCATCGTCTTCTGGTCATTCCGCATCATGGCGGGCTTAGGCATGCTGATGTTGCTGCTTGGGGTGATGGCGCTCTGGTTGCGCTACAAAAAACGCGTTTATTCATCCCGCCCGTTCCTGTGGTTTGCCCTGTTAATGGGCCCATCCGGGCTGATTGCGATTCTGGCAGGCTGGGTCACCACCGAAGTGGGCCGCCAGCCGTGGGTGGTCTATGGACTCCAGCGAACGAAGGATGCGGTATCAGCCCACGGCGATCTGCATATGAGCGTGAGTTTGCTGGCCTTCTTCGTCGTCTACACCTCGGTGTTCGGCGTCGGCTACAGCTATATGGTTCGCCTCATCAAAAAAGGCCCGCAGCCACACGAATCTTTCGCCACCGCGTCCGATGGACGTCCTGCACGCCCGCTTTCAGCCGTCACTACTGAACATAAGGAGCAGCCGTAATGGGTATCGATCTTTCCATTATTTGGTTTGTGATCATCGTCTTTGCCACGCTGATGTATATCGTCATGGACGGCTTTGATCTGGGGATCGGGATGTTGTTCCCCGCAACGCCAAACGCTGACGATCGTGATGTGATGGTCAACAGCGTCGCGCCGGTATGGGACGGCAATGAGACCTGGCTGGTGCTTGGCGGCGCCGCCCTGTTCGGCGCATTCCCGCTGGCGTATGCGGTGATCATTGATGCCCTCACCATTCCGCTGACATTAATGCTGATCGGACTTATTTTCCGCGGGGTGGCATTCGAGTTTCGTTTTAAAGCCACGCCCGCCCACCGCCCCTTCTGGGATAAAGCGTTTATTGGCGGTTCCATTCTGGCAACGTTTACCCAGGGCGTGACGGTGGGCGCCGTCATTAACGGTTTTACCGTGACAGGCCGAACGTATACGGGTGGTCCGTTTGACTGGTTTACCGCATTTAACCTGTTCTGCGGTGCGGGTCTGATGGTGGCCTACGCGTTGCTGGGATCGACGTGGCTGGTAATGAAAAGCGAAAATGCGCTGCAGCAAAGGATGCGGGCGTTATCCAAAACGTTACTGATTATCCTGCTGGCATTTATTGCGGCGATCAGCCTCTGGACGCCGCTTGCCCACCCGGCCATTGCCGCACGCTGGTTTACGCTGCCGAATCTGTTTTATCTGTTGCCGGTTCCTGCGCTGGTCGTGATTTTTAGCCTGTGTCAGTGGCGCTGCCTGAATAATCCTGACAGCCATAACCGTCCGTTTATCCTGACGTTAGGGCTGATATTCCTTGGTTTTAGCGGGCTTGGGATCAGCATCTGGCCGCATATTATTCCGCCATCCATCACCTTGTGGCAGGCCGCTGCGCCAACGCAAAGCCAGGGCTTTATGCTGGTGGGTGCGCTGTTGATCATCCCCGTCATTCTGGTCTACACCTTCTGGAGTTACTACGTATTTCGCGGCAAAGTTCAGCATGGGGAGGGTTATCACTGATGCAACAACCGGTCTGGAAAAGAGTGTTGTGGCTGGCCATTATCTGGGGCGGCAGCGTACTGGCGCTGGCTGCGGTCAGTATGCTCTTTCGCATATTGATGACGGCAGCCGGGTTTAAATCTCATTAATCGTCATTCCGGGCAACCGCTGCGTTGCCCGGCTCTCCCCGCACTTTCAGATAAACCCCATTAACGCACGTCAGCGTATCGTTACACTGGTAAAAGATTCACAGTATTTATTATTTGAGAACAAAAATGAAAAAGCTCATTGCGTTAAGTGTTATCAGTCTTGTCCTGACCGGCTGCGTTAATCCGGGCAAAGCGTCCGTTCAGCCAGAGCAGCTGAAGAACCATCGTTTTGTACTGGAAAATGTGGATGGCAAAGCCGTGAAGGGCATGACAACACCACCTGAGATCAGTTTTAACGCGCTGCCCGCTTTGAACCTGGTAGATAACATCAGCGTGTCTGGCACGATGTGTAACCGCTTCAACGGACAGGGGAAATTGTCCGAAGGTGAGCTGACAGTGAAAACGCTGGCAATGACGCGCAAACTCTGTACTGAACCGCAGCTTAACGAACTTGATCACACCCTCGGCGACATGCTGCGCAAAGGGGCGCAGGTCGACCTGACGGAAGACCAGTTAACGCTGGCGACCGCCGACAAAACGCTGATGTTTAAACGTGTTGACTGATCAGTAATTACCGCAGCTTCCAACGGCAAGCGACTGTTCACTGCAGCGTTTGCCGTTTGGCAATGCGCACATCCCAATAGCTGAACCATCAAGCTGGCGGGCAACCGACAGCGAGCCGCCAATCATGGCACAGTTGGCTTGTCCTGAGCTGGACATTGACGCTCTCATTCCTGGCGCTACGTGAGCCGCCGTCGCCTGCTGAACAGGCTCACTGCTACATGCCGACAATAATAATGCGGCACACCCAATCAAAAATGCTGAACGCATGCTCTCTCCCCCTTAAATAATGCGAAACCTATGCATAATAGGCATCACCTCCCGTGTCGTCGAGAGCGGATGTGCGTATTTATGCGCTACTGAAACAATTTCTCGCAATTTTTTTACCCTTTAGTTGATCTACTCATTGATGACGAGAATATCGAGGACACAAAAGCGAAAATCGTAAAACCCCCTGTTTGCTAGACTAAAGAGATAATATTCAAGGCTTGTCGTCTTATGACAGGCCCTCTTTTTTGCGCAATGTAAGGGTGTCGTCCTATGCAAACTATTGACGGTAATGGTGCAGTTGCCTCAGTCGCGTTTCGCACCAGCGAAGTTATCGCCATCTACCCGATTACGCCAAGCTCGACCATGGCGGAACAGGCGGATGCCTGGGCGGGAAACGGGGTAAAAAACGTCTGGGGTGATGTCCCGAGAGTGGTTGAAATGCAGTCTGAAGCGGGAGCGATCGCTACGGTTCATGGTGCGCTGCAGACAGGCGCGCTCTCCACGTCGTTTACCTCCTCACAGGGATTGTTGTTGATGATCCCGACGCTGTACAAACTCGCCGGCCAGCTGACCCCCTTCGTCCTGCACGTCGCCGCACGTACCGTTGCGACCCATGCGCTCTCCATCTTTGGCGATCACTCCGACGTGATGGCCGTGCGTCAGACAGGCTGCGCCATGCTCTGCGCCAGCAGCGTTCAGGAAGCACAAGATTTTGCGTTGATTTCGCATATCGCCACGCTTAAAAGCCGCGTTCCGTTTATCCACTTCTTTGATGGTTTCCGCACGTCTCACGAAATCAACAAAATCGTCCCGCTGGCGGACGATACGATCCTTACTCTTTTGCCGCAGGCGGAAATCGACGCGCATCGCGCCCGTGCCCTTAACCCGGAACACCCGGTAATTCGAGGGACATCAGCCAATCCGGACACCTATTTCCAGTCCCGTGAAGCCACGAATCCGTGGTACAACGCGGTTTATGACCACGTCGAGCAGGCAATGAATGATTTTGCCGCCGCGACCGGGCGCACGTACAAGCCGTTCGAATACTACGGCCATCCGCAGGCTGAACGCGTGATTGTGCTAATGGGTTCCGCCATCGGCACCTGTGAAGAGGTGGTTGACGAGCTGCTGACCCGTGGAGAAAAGGTCGGCGTACTTAAAGTGCGTCTGTATCGCCCGTTCTCGGCCAAACATCTGCTCTCTGCCCTGCCGGAAAGCGCGCGTACGGTGGCGGTGCTCGACCGAACCAAAGAGCCTGGGGCGCACGCTGAACCGCTTTACCTGGACGTCATGACCGCCCTGGCAGAAGCCTTTAACCAGGGCGAGCGTGAAACACTTCCGCGGGTGATCGGCGGTCGCTATGGCTTATCCTCCAAAGAGTTCGGGCCGGAGTGCGTGCTGGCGGTATTTAATGAACTGCGGGAAGCAAAACCCAAACCGCGCTTTACGGTGGGTATCTATGATGATGTCACGAACCTGTCCCTGCCGTTGCCGGAAAATACGCTGCCTTCAACCGCCAAACTTGAAGCACTGTTTTACGGCCTGGGCAGCGATGGCAGCGTCTCGGCGACCAAAAATAACATCAAGATCATCGGTAACTCGACCCCGTGGTATGCGCAGGGTTACTTCGTCTACGACTCCAAAAAAGCGGGTGGCCTGACCGTTTCCCACCTGCGCGTCAGCGAGCACCCTATCCGCTCGGCCTACCTGATTTCTCAGGCCGACTTTGTTGGCTGCCACCAGCTGCAGTTTATCGACAAATACCAGATGGCGGAGCGCCTGAAGCCAGGCGGTATTTTCCTCCTCAATACGCCGTATAGCGCGGATGAGGTCTGGGCGCGTCTGCCGCAGGAAGTACAGACGGTCCTGAACCAGAAAAATGCCCGATTCTATGTGGTCAACGCGGCAAAAATTGCCCGCGAATGTGGCCTGGCTGCACGTATCAATACCGTGATGCAGATGGCCTTCTTCCATCTGACCCAAATCCTGCCGGGCGACAGCGCACTGGTAGAGTTGCAGGGCGCGATCGCCAAAAGCTACAGCAGCAAGGGACAGGAGCTGGTAGAGCGTAACTGGCAGGCGCTGGCGCTGGCGCGCGAGTCGCTGTCCGAGGTGCCGCTGCAGCCGGTGAATGACGCCAGTCCGAACCGTCCTCCGGTGGTCTCTGATGCGGCGCCTGATTTCGTTAAGACCGTAACGGCAGCCATGCTGGCCGGGCTGGGTGACGCCCTGCCCGTCTCCGCGCTGCCGCCTGATGGAACCTGGCCGATGGGTACCACGCGCTGGGAAAAGCGCAATATCGCCGAAGAAATCCCGATCTGGAAAGAAGAGCTGTGCACGCAATGCAACCACTGCGTCGCGGCCTGCCCGCACTCGGCCATTCGTGCCAAGGTCGTGTCACCGGAAGCGATGGAAGACGCACCGGCCAGCCTGCACTCGCTGGATGTAAAATCCCGCGATATGCGCGGACAGAAATACGTTCTGCAGGTCGCGCCGGAAGATTGCACCGGCTGTAACCTCTGCGTTGAGGTCTGCCCGGCGAAAGACAGGCAGAACCCGGACATTAAAGCAATCAACATGATGTCGCGCCTGGAGCACGTTGAAGAAGAGAAAGAGAACTATGACTTCTTCCTGAATCTGCCGGAAATCGATCGCAGCAAACTGGAACGGATTGATATTCGGACTTCGCAGCTCATCACGCCGCTGTTCGAATACTCTGGTGCCTGTTCCGGCTGCGGTGAAACGCCGTATATCAAACTGCTTACTCAGTTGTATGGCGACCGGATGTTGATTGCTAACGCCACCGGCTGCTCGTCCATCTACGGCGGTAATTTGCCCTCTACGCCTTATACCACCGATGAAAAGGGTCGCGGTCCGGCCTGGGCAAACTCACTATTTGAGGATAACGCCGAGTTTGGCCTGGGCTTCCGCCTCACCGTTGATCAACACCGCGCGCGAGTGATGCGCTTGCTGGAGCAGTTCGCCGGGCAAATTCCTGCCGAACTGAATGCCGCGCTTCACGCCGAAGCGACACCCGACGTGCGTCGCGAGCAGGTGGCAGCGTTGCGTCACGCCCTTCAGGGGGTCGCGGGTGCAGAGCAGTTGCTGACCGACGCTGACGCGCTGGTCGAAAAATCCATCTGGTTGATTGGCGGCGACGGCTGGGCTTACGACATCGGCTTTGGCGGGCTGGATCACGTCCTGAGCCTCACCGAGAACGTCAACATCCTGGTGCTGGATACGCAGTGTTATTCCAATACGGGTGGGCAGGCGTCGAAAGCCACACCGCTGGGCGCCGTCACGAAATTTGGTGAACACGGTAAGCGCAAAGCACGCAAGGATCTCGGCGTGAGTATGATGATGTACGGCCACGTTTACATCGCGCAAATCTCGCTCGGCGCGCAGCTTAACCAGACGGTGAAAGCGATTCAGGAAGCAGAAGCCTATCCCGGCCCATCGCTAATCATTGCCTACAGCCCGTGCGAAGAGCATGGCTACGATCTGGCGCTCAGCCACGATCAGATGCGTCAACTGACGGCGACCGGCTTCTGGCCGCTGTACCGGTTCGATCCGCGCCGTTCGGACGAGGGGAAATTACCGCTGGCGCTGGATTCGCGTCCGCCGTCAGATGCGCTGGCAGAGACGCTGATGCAGGAGCAGCGCTTCCGTCGCCTCAATGCGCAACAGCCTGAGGTGGCGGAACAACTCTGGAAAGACGCCGCTGCCGATCTGCAAAAACGGTATGACTTCCTGGCACAGCTGGCCGGGA
>NZ_JTLF01000324.1:0-9004 GCF_000798855.1 Enterobacter sp. ZOR0014
AATGATTTAAAAAATAGAAATGAGAAATACTTAATAATAATTATGCGCAATGCATTCAGTTAATTAATTCACCTGAAAAATAACGAGAGCTTTAGAAATATTTTGCAATATTTTTACCGATTTAATTACATTTATTTTTGAACCAAAATAACAATCCATAGAATAGTATCAAAATCGTAATTACGGAGGGTGATTACATATATTCATATAAATTATCTTTAAAGGGAATATATAATGAAAAGAAAAGTTCTGGCAATCCTGGTACCCGCATTATTAATGGCTGGCGCAGCAAATGCGGCTGAAATCTATAATAAAAACGGCAACAAAGTTGATTTCTACGGCAAGATGGTTGGTGAACGCATCTGGTCTGACACTGACACAAGCAACAGTGAAAACAAAGATACGTCATATGCTCGTTTTGGTGTGAAAGGCGAAACACAGATCAATAACCAACTGACCGGTTACGGCCAGTTTGAATACAACATCGATGCCAGCGCACCTGAAGGTGACCAGGACGAAAGTACCCGTCTGGCATTTTCAGGTCTGAAAATGTCTGACTACGGCTCATTCGATTATGGCCGTAACTATGGCGTGGCTTATGACGGCGCAGCTTACACCGATATGTTGGTTGAATGGGGTGGAGACTCCTGGGCCGCTACCGATAACTTTATGACACAACGTACCAACGGTGTCGCAACTTACCGCAATACCGATTTCTTTGGTATGGTTGATGGTCTGAACTTCGCTGTTCAGTATCAGGGTAAGAAAGACGACCGGGATCGCTTCAAAGCAAATGGCGATGGCTACAGCATGTCTGTGAATTATAATGTAGACGGCTTTGGCTTTGTCGGCGTCTACGGTAAATCTGACCGTACTGACTTACAAACGCTTGACGGCTATGGCGACAACGCTGAAGTATGGGCACTGTCTGCTAAGTATGATGCAAATAGCGTTTACGCCGCAGTTATGTACGGCGAAACGCGTAACATGACCAAAGCAGGTTCTAATCGCGGTTTTGCTAATAAGACTCAGAACGTAGAAGCAGTCGTTCAGTATCAATTCGACTTTGGTTTGCGTCCATCCCTTGGCTATGTTTATTCTCAGGCCAAGGATTTCGGTGCAACTAATGGTTATGAAGGTGTCAACGCTGACCGCGTGAATTACATCGAACTTGGTACCTGGTACTACTTCAATAAAAACATGAATGTTTATACTGCATATAAATTTAACTTGTTGGATGAAGAAGACGGAGCCATTACGGGTAATGTGACGGACGATCAGTTCGCGATGGGTATTGTTTACCAGTTCTAATTCCCCAAAAATACTAAAGCCCGCACTCGCGGGCTTTTTTTCATTTATAAGAGCCGAATTTACGGCGCTTCCTGCAACGCCACGCGAATAAACCCGTTATTCTGCGCCAGCAGTTCGTGGGCTTTCCATGCATCCAGCCCGGTCAGTACCATCAGGACTGCCGTTTTACAGTTATGGTTACAGCTCTCCAGCGCGGCTTTTGCCTGCGCCCGGGTGCAGCCCCCCGCCTCCATCACAATGGCAATTTGTCGTTCGGCCCATTTGGTATTACGTGCCTCCAGATCCACCCGCAGGTTGCTGTAAACGCGCCCGGTCCGCACGGCCAGCCCGGTGGTGACCATCGAGAGGATCATTTTTTGCGCAATCCCCGCTTTGGTATTGCTAAAGCCTGCCACCACATCAGCCCCCAGCGCCGGGGCAATCACCATGCTTGCCAGCTGCGCCGCTTCACTTTGTGCATCACCGGTAATGATGGCGACCATAGAGCCCAGCGACCATGCATGGCGCATTGCCCCCCAGACCCACGGCGTTTTTCCGCTAACGGTAACCGCCAGCATCATATCGTGTTCACCAAACTTAATGGCCTGCAGATCGGCAACGCCACGCTCGTAGCTCCCTTCCCCTTCCTGTGCCGTCACGGCAATCACGGGGGTTTTGCCCGGCGCATATTCATCGGCAGCCTGTTGTGCGACACGGCCAGACGGCCCAGCCCCGACAATGACCAGACGGCCCCCGTGACTAAGCGTCGCCGCGGCGTTATCCACCACGCGGGCGATCGTCGTTAAACAGGGGGATATTGCAGCGGAAATGAGTGCATCTTCCTGGTGAATGACCTTCAGCATGTCCAGCGTGGACAATCTATCAATATTCATCGTGCTGGCGTGCCGTCTTTCCTTGACCGAACCGGTAAGCATAATGCTCATAAACAGCCTCCTTATTATGAGTACCCACACACTATAAAGTGTTTTATATGGATGACCTGCGAGGAGGGTCACGAAAAGAGGACCAAATCCACGCCTTTACATGGCTTTAAGAAACGCGCGTCATCAGCGATAATTACCCCTTTGTTAATCATCGCGGAGTATTGATGAGCGATTTGCAGCCTTTCCTTCTGACGCGCAAGCGCCCCATGAAACTGAACACGCTGGTCACGTTGATGGTATGCGCGATTATTGCCTCTGTGCTGCTTCTGGTCTTTGCGCTCTACTCCGTTCAGATCACCCGGGCCACCCGCGATGATGTCAAAGACACCGCACTGGGTATCGCCCGCACGCTGGCCGACAGCCCGGAGATCCAGCGAGGCCTGATGCAGTCCCCGCAGGCCGACATCATTCAGCCCATCGCCAAAGCGGTCACCCAACGCAACGATCTGCTGCTCACCGTGGTGACCGACATGCGCGGTATTCGTTACTCGCACCCGAACGAAGCACTGATTGGCCTGCATTTTATTGGCAACGATCTGGAACCCGCCCTGGAAGGTAAAGAGAACGTCTCGGTTAACCGGGGCGCCCTCGCCGAAGCGCTTCGCGTCTTTACCCCGGTTTATGACAGCCAGCACGATCAGATCGGGGTGGTGGTGGTCGGTATCTCCCTCAAAAAGGTGGAAGACCAGATTGCCCGCGGGCGGCTGAATGCGCTCTGGACGATATTATTCAGTATTTTTATGAGTTCGATGGCGATTTGGGGCCTGGTGCGGGTGCTGAAGCGCATTCTGTTCGGCCTCGAACCCTACGAAATCTCCGCCCTTTTCGAACAACGTCAGGCGATGCTGCAGTCGCTTCGCGAAGGCGTACTGGCCGTCGATATTCACGGGCGCGTGACGATGATCAACCACACCGCCAGAGAAATTTTACTGCTGCCCTCCGGCAAGCAAACGGAAAACGCCAGCGCACCACTTTTAGCCAGCCTGCGTGAGATTTCAAAAACCGGCGTCGCGCGCCAGGATCAGGAGATCAGCTGTAACGGTCGGCTGTTGCTGTGCAACATGGTGCCGGTCAAAAGCCAGGAGCAGGTCATCGGGGCGATCGCCACCTTCCGCGATAAAACGGAAATCAGCCAGCTGATGCAGCGCATTGATGGCATGGTCAACTACGTCGATGCCCTGCGCAGCCACACGCACGAGTTTATGAATAAACTGCATGTGATCCTTGGCCTGCTGCATATGAAGCGCTACGACAAGCTGGAGGAGTACATCATCCAGACGGCGCATAATTACCAGACGGATATCGGTACGATCCAGAGCAAGGTAAAATCGCCGGTCATTGCCGGGTTCCTGCTGGGTAAAATCAACCGGGCAAAAGAGGCGGGCGTCACCCTGACGCTGGCGGACGAAAGCCAGATACCGGATACCGCCAGCGAAGAGCAGGCCGCGGTGTTGATCACCGCGCTGGGTAACCTGATTGAAAACGCGCTCGACGCGATGGAAGGACAGCAGGAGGGCGAGATCGGCCTGCTGCTGCATTATCAGAATGGCTGGCTCAGTTGCGAAGTCAGCGACGATGGCCCCGGCATTGATCCCACTCAGCTGGAGGCTATTTTTACTAAGGGCTTCTCAACGAAAGGTGAAAACCGCGGCGTTGGGCTGTTCCTTGCTCGCCAGCAGATTCAGAACCTGGGCGGAGAGATCTCCGTGGAGTCTGAGCCTGGCGTCTTTACCCAATTTTTTGTTCACATCCCCTGGGATAGCGAGAGGAATATCGCGTGATAAATGTATTAATTGTCGATGATGACGCCATGGTGGCCGACCTCAACCGTCTGTATGTCAACCGTGTTGAAGGCTTTAGCTGCTGCGGTGTCGCCTCCACGCTCAACCAGGCGAAGGCCATGATTAACGACCCCGGTCAGCCGGTCGATCTGGTGCTACTGGATGTCTATATGCAGCAGGATAACGGGCTGGATCTGCTGCCCGTGATTCGCGCGTCCGGCCGCCCGATCGATGTCATTATGATCTCCTCGGCCGCCGATGCCGCCACGATCCAGACCTCTATCCACTACGGCGTGGTGGATTACCTGATCAAACCCTTCCAGTTCCCGCGCTTTGAAGAGGCGCTCAACGGCTGGAAAGCGAAGCATAACCTGATGGAATCGCATCCGTATTATGAACAGGCCGACGTTGACCGCCTGATCCACGGCGGAGCGCCGGAGCTGGCGGACAGCAAAAAGCTGCCGAAAGGGTTAACGCCGCAGACGCTGCGCACGATCTGCCAGTGGATTGACGCCCACCCGGAGATGGAGTTTTCCACCGATGACCTGGCGAGCGCGGTGAATATCTCCCGCGTGTCGTGCCGCAAATACCTGATCTGGCTGGCGCAAATCAACATTCTGTTCACCAGCATTCACTACGGTGCCACCGGGCGGCCAGTGTATCGTTACCGTCTCCAGCCGGAACAGACGGGGCTGCTTAAGCAGTACTGTCAGTAACGCGGTAGGTATTATCCAGCAACGTAAAGCGGAAGTGGTGCATCGATGAGATCACCACTTCTTTTGTTTTGGTCACAAAAATGGCTTCAATATCCGGGCGAGAGCGCAGCACCGCGCAGCCCTTCTCTATGCCCATGCCGTACATCAGCGTGGTCCAGATATCGCCGTCGATAGACTCTTTTGACACGATTGTGACGCTGTCCAGCGCGTTGTCCAGCGGGTATCCGGTGCGCGGATCGAGAATATGGTGATAGCGCTTGCCGTTTTGCTCAAAGAAGCGCTCGTAGGTTCCTGACGTCACCACGGAGCGGTTTTCCACCGTCATCGCGCCAATCAGCGCGTCGCTGACGAACGGTTTTTTCAGCCCGACGCTCCAGCCCCCTTCCGGTGAGCCCAACGTCTGGATATTTCCCCCCAGGTTGATGAGTCCCCGCTCGGTCCCCTCTTTGTGCAGGTAATCCCGCACCCGGTCAGCGATATAGCCTTTGGCGATGGCGCCCAGGTCGATCTCCATGCCTGCTCTCGCCAGAAACACGCTGCTCTGCGCCTCATCAAGGATGACATCCTCAGGACGGGTAATCGCCAGCAGCGCCGCAATGTCATCAGCAGGCGGAACGCTGTCACCCCGGAAACCAATTTTCCAGCGCTTCACCAGCGGGCCTATCGCCAGATTAAAGGCGCTGTCCTTAAGCAGGCTTGCCGCTTTTGCACAGCGGATCAGTTCGAACACCGGTCGGCTGACGATGACCGGATGCTGACCAGCCGCGTGGTTGATGTCCATCACCTGCGAGTGGGCACGGTTGACGGTAAGCAGATCTTCATACTGTTTGATGAGTCGAAACACGCGGGAGGCGAGGGCTTCGTCATGGGAGAAGAGTTTCAGGAGGATGGGGGAACCCATCAGGACGGCGGAGTAACTGTAAACACGGTTATCTGACATGCATGTTTCCTCAGATGTAGCCCCGGCAAGCACCGCGCCGCCGGGGAAATCGCCGGATAACGTTGCGTTTATCCGGCCTACAACACAGGTGCTTTATGCCATTTTTGCGCGCATCGCCGCCTGATGTCCGGCAAGGGTACCAAAAATAATGATGTCTGCCACCGCGTTACCGCCGATACGGTTACCGCCGTGGATCCCGCCGACCACTTCACCCGCAGCAAATGCCCCTGGCAGCACGTTGTGGTTGCTGTCCAGCACGCAGGTTTCAGTGTTGATGGTCACACCGCCCATGGTGTGGTGCACGCCCGGCGCAATCTGAATGGCGTAGAACGGCCCTTCATTGATTGGCGCACGCAGCGCGGTGGTACGGCCAAAATCATCGTCGTGCTGTTTCTCGACAAAGCCGTTGTAGCGTTCCAGCGTTGCCAGGAAGGCGTGATGATCCATGCCCAGCGCTTCGGCCAGGGCTTTTGGTGAGCTGGCGCTGGTCACGAACCCTTTGGCGATGTACTCATCCGCAGCTTTGTTTTTGGCGCGTACGTGTTCATCAAAGACGATGTAAGCGTATTTCTCTGGCAGCGCGATGATCTGCGCGGAGACTTTGTCGCGGGTCGACATTTCGTTGTAGAAGCGCTCCCCTTTCTGATTGACCAGAATCGCCCCGCCGCCGCGGATGGATTCGGAAATCAGGTACGAGGTTTTCTGCTCCACGGTGGGGTGAATCTGAATTTCGCCTATATCCACGGTGCCCGCCCCGATGCGCTCCAGAAGCGCTATACCGCCGCCGGTGGCCCCTTTATGGTTGGTGGTGACGAATCCTTCCAGGTCCGGACGGTATTTCACCACCATCTGGCTGTTGGCGCTGAAGCCGCCGGTCGCCACAATCACGCTTTTGGTTGCCACGATGACGGTTTCATTCTCTTCGGTCGTCAGGCGCACGCCGGTCACTTCGCCGTTTTCGAAAATAATGTCACTGACGGAGGTATCCAGCATCACCTCGATGTTGCGTTTGTTGACGTTACGCACCAGACCGCTGATCAGATAGCCGCCTACTGCAGAACCGTCTTTTGGACGGTGAGTACGGTCGATGCTCATCCCGCCGGTGGTGGTGATGTCGTTGAGCATAATGCCGCGGGTTGCCAGCCACTCAATTGCTTCCGGTGCGTTCTCGACAAAGCGACGCAGCAGTTCCGGGTTGTTCTTGTTACCGCCGCCTTTCAGGCTTTCCTGGTAGAACAGTTCTTTGCTGTCCTGAATACCCTTCACGCGCTGGAAGCGAGTTTCAGCGGCGTTCATCCCGGCAGAAGCTTTGATGGTGTTACCGCCGATGGTTGGCATTTTCTCGACAATCAGCACGCTTGCGCCTTCGTCGTGCGCCTGAATCGCCGCCGCCAGACCGGCACCGCCGCTGCCCACGACAACCACGTCAACGCTGCGGGTTTCGTTCGGGTCAACGCCCTCCTCTGCCGCCAGCGCTCTACTGGATTTCAGCATCGCTTTAGAAACCGCTTTTTTCACCGCTTCACTCTGGCTGGTTGCGCCGGTGATGGCATCCACGTGCGGGGTGTTGGCATCCAGAATGCGGGTACGGATCTCTTCGAAGCTGGTCACAAACTCAACGTCTTCGCTTGGGCCGGAGGCCAGCGCGATGTCCGCAATGCGGTCGGTTTCCAGGCTGACGTTAATCACCAGCTCGTTAGCGTCGTCCTGCACTTTCTCGACGAAGGTGCCCGGTTTGAATTTAGACTCGCCCATGCTCATGTCGCGGATCATCGCTTCCACCAGCGAGAAACGCCACAGCGGTTCCGGAATGCTCAGCTCCTCGCGTTTGGTGCTGTCCATAAACAGTTCAAGGCTTTCGCCAGCCGCAATGCGGTCTGTCCAGTCCGGATAAGCGATGGTGGCGCGGCCAACGGCAATCAGGTCGTAACCGTGGTCCAGCGCGTCATTCACGTCTGAAGCATTCACCACGCCGCCCACGCCCATGACCGGAACCTGCGCCAGCGTTTCTGAACGCATCGCGCAGTATTTTTCGATGAGCGGGGTCGGGTCCTGGGTGTCAACAATCGAAGGACGCAGGGTTGCACCGACGGAGAAGTGCAGGTAATCCACGCCGCGCGCGGCCAGTTTCTCCAGCAGGTACATGGTGTCTTCAAAACGGATGCCCGGGACTTCCAGCTCTTCAGGGGAGAAGCGGTAACCAATGATGAAGGCATCATCCGCGTACTGGCGCACCATTTTGTGCGTAATGTCCAGCACGGCCAGCGGGAACTTCGCGCGGTTGTCGCGGCTGCCGCCCCACTCGTCATCGCGCTGGTTAGAGTTCGGTGAGTAGAACTGCTGAATCAGGTAGGTGTTGGCCCCGTGGATTTCCACGCCGTCGAAACCGGCCTGAATGGCGCGACGCACAGCTTCCCCAAACTTGCCGATCATTCCTTCTACTTCTTCGGCGGTCAGTGCAACCGGCGTTGCGGCACCGTCACGCGGTGCGGCCACCGCGCTTGGGCCAACCGGGGTACGGCCACCAATCAGTTTTGGGTCAACCATACGGCCGCCGTGGTAGATCTGCAGCAGCGCTTTCGAACCTTTGGATTTAATCGCCTCTGCGATTTTCGCCAGCCCGGCAATTTTCTCGTCGTTATCAATACCGATGGCGCCCGGGAAGGCGAGACCGAGATCGTCAACGAAGCAGCACTCCACGATGATGGTACCGATGCTGCCGGAGCGAGCCCGGTAGTACTCCACCAGCTCACTGGTGACAGTACCGTCATAGTAGCCGGTACAGGTGGTCATCGGGGCCATTAACAAACGGTTTTTCAGTTCAGTGCCATTCGGTAATGTGAAGGGGCTAAGAATGCGTTCGTTAGTGCTCATAATAGAAACTCCAAACTTTTAAAATTAAGAATTCGTTATCGGGTTTAATTTTTAAATTGGTTGTTATTTGCCGATGTCATGATACTAATATAATGATTTTTTTAGTTTCTAAAGCCATTACGTTAGTTAAAAAACTATTTAATCCCTGAGATAACAGAAATAACACAATGGTGTTAGTGATAATAATTCACCCGTTTACAATAATTTAAAATACGTTAAATAAATATTGGTCATACCAATTTCACTTAACCATAAAAACTTCAATAAAATCAAATAATAAAAAGAATACCAGATTTTGGATTGTTACAAGAATGATAAAGAAAACGATAAAAATAAATAATAACCCCATACGCCAGAGTGGTTATTAATAAAAGCACGAAAATAACGCTGCACTTCTGTTTTTTTGATCCTGATCAATAGTTGCAGCATCCAAAAGCGCAATATAAAAACATCATGTTC
>NZ_JTLF01000287.1:0-20943 GCF_000798855.1 Enterobacter sp. ZOR0014
GATCTGAACATGGCCTGTACGCTCGTCGGCGAACCAAAGGTCCTGCTGCTGGACGAGCCCGGCGTCGGCGTGGACCCCATCTCCCGCCGTGAGCTGTGGCAGATGGTGCACGAGCTGGCAGGCGACGGGATGCTGATCCTCTGGAGCACCTCCTACCTCGACGAAGCGGAACAGTGCCGGGACGTGCTGCTGATGAACGAAGGCGAGCTGCTTTATCAGGGCGAGCCAACGACGTTGACGCAGAGCATGGCCGGACGCAGTTTCCTCCTCCACAGCCCGCAGGAGTCCAACCGCAGGCTGCTGCAGAGAGTGCTGAAACTGCCGCAGGTGAGCGACGGGATGATTCAGGGTCGGTCCGTGCGCGTAATCCTCAAAAAGGAGGCCACCGTCGAGGATATTCGCCGCGCGCCTGGCATGCCTGAAATTGAAATGGCAGAGACGGCGCCGCGCTTTGAAGATGCGTTCATCGACCTGCTGGGCGGCGCGGGGACATCGGAATCGCCTCTCGGCGCGATCCTCCACACGGTTGAAGGTACGCCGGGCGAGACGGTGATTGAAGCCAAATCCCTGACCAAAAAGTTCGGCGATTTCGCCGCCACCGATAACGTCAACTTTGCGGTAAAACGCGGCGAGATTTTTGGCCTGCTCGGGCCGAACGGCGCGGGGAAATCCACCACCTTTAAAATGATGTGTGGCCTGCTGGTGCCGACGTCCGGCAAGGCGCTGGTGCTGGATATGGATCTCAAAGTCAGCTCCGGCAAGGCGCGCCAGCATCTGGGCTATATGGCACAGAAATTCTCGTTGTATGGCAACCTGACCGTCGAGCAGAATCTGCGCTTTTTCTCCGGCGTGTACGGCCTGCGCGGGCGCGCGCAGAACGAGAAAATCCGCCGCATGAGCGATGCCTTCGGGTTAACGAATATTGCCTCCCACGCCACCGACGAACTGCCCCTCGGCTTTAAGCAGCGCCTCGCGCTGGCCTGCTCGCTGATGCACGAGCCCGATATTCTTTTCCTCGATGAGCCGACCTCCGGGGTGGATCCCCTCACCCGCCGCGAGTTCTGGCTACATATCAACAGCATGGTGGAGAAAGGGGTGACGGTGATGGTGACCACCCACTTTATGGATGAGGCGGAATACTGCGACCGCATCGGGCTGGTCTATCGCGGCAAGCTGATTGCCCACGGCACCCCGGACGACCTGAAAAACCAGGCCGCCGACGATGCCGTGCCAGACCCGACCATGGAGCAGGCGTTTATCACCCTCATCCACGACTGGGATAAGGAGAATGCCCATGCGCAGTAACGCCCTTTCCTGGCGCCGGGTGCGCGCGTTATGCATAAAAGAGACGCGGCAGATCGTGCGTGACCCGAGTAGCTGGCTGATTGCGGTGGTGATCCCCCTGCTGCTGCTGTTTATCTTTGGCTACGGCATCAACCTCGACTCCAGCAAGCTGCGGGTCGGCATTTTGCTGGAACAGCAGAGCGAAGAGGCGCTGGACTTCACCCACGCCATGACCGGCTCGCCGTACATTGACGCCACCATCAGCGATAACCGGCAGGCGCTGATCCAGAAGATGCAGGCCGGGAAAATTCGCGGGCTGGTGGTCATCCCGGTGGATTTCGCCGCCAATATGGCGCGGGCGAATGCCGACGCGCCGATCCAGGTGATTACCGACGGCAGCGAACCGAACACTGCGAACTTCGTTCAGGGCTACGTGGAGGGGATCTGGCAGCTATGGCAGATGCAGCGCGCCGAAGACCGGGGGGAGACGTTTGAACCGCTCATCGACGTGCAAACACGCTACTGGTTTAACCCTGCCGCCATCAGCCAGCACTTTATCATTCCGGGCGCGGTGACGATTATCATGACGGTGATTGGCGCGATCCTGACCTCGCTGGTGATCGCCCGCGAGTGGGAGCGTGGCACCATGGAGGCGCTGCTCTCCACAGAAGTGACGCGCGTCGAGCTGCTGCTGTGCAAGCTCATCCCCTACTACTTCCTCGGGATGCTGGCGATGCTGCTCTGCATGCTTGTCGCCGTCTTTATCCTCGGCGTGCCGTACCGCGGCTCGCTGGTGGTGCTGTTCTTTATCACCAGCCTGTTTTTACTTAGCACGCTGGGGATGGGGCTGCTCATCTCCACCATCACCCGCAACCAGTTTAACGCCGCGCAGGTGGCGCTCAACGCCGCCTTTTTACCGTCGATCATGCTGTCCGGGTTTATTTTCCAGATAGACAGTATGCCAGCGGTGATCCGCGCCGTGACCTACATCATTCCGGCGCGTTATTTCGTGAGCACGCTGCAAAGCCTGTTCCTGGCGGGGAATATTCCGGTGGTGCTGATTATCAACACGCTGTTTTTAATGGCGTCAGCGGTGATGTTTATCGGATTGACGTGGTTGAAAACCAAACGGCGTCTGGATTAAGGAGCGAACATGTTTCACCGACTATGGACGTTAATACGAAAAGAGCTGCAATCCCTGCTGCGCGAGCCGCAAACCCGCGCCATTCTGGTTTTGCCGGTGCTGATCCAGGTTTTGCTGTTCCCCTTTGCCGCGACGCTTGAGGTGACCAACGCCACCATCGCCATTTACAACGAAGACAACGGTAAACATTCCGTCGAGCTGACGCAGCGCTTTGCCCGTGCAAAAGCGTTTACCCATATCCTGCTGCTGAAAAGCCCGCAGGAAATCCAGCCGACCATCGATACGCAAAAAGCCCTGCTGCTGGTGCGCTTCCCGGCAGATTTTTCCCGTAACCTGGATACCTTCCAGACCGCGCCGATGCAGCTTATCCTCGACGGGCGCAACTCTAACAGCGCCCAGATTGCGGCCAACTATCTGCAGCAGGTGGTGAAGAATTATCAGCAGGAGCTGATGGACGGCAAACCGAAGCCCAACAACAGCGAGCTGGTGGTGCGTAACTGGTACAACCCGAATCTGGACTACAAATGGTTTGTGGTGCCGTCGCTGATCGCCATGATCACCACCATCGGGGTGATGATCGTCACCTCCCTGTCCGTCGCCCGCGAGCGGGAGCAAGGTACGCTGGATCAGCTGCTGGTTTCCCCGCTCGCGACCTGGCAAATCTTTGTTGGCAAAGCGGTGCCGGCGCTGATTGTCGCGACATTTCAGGCCACTATCGTGCTGGGCGTGGGAATTTGGGCCTATCAAATCCCGTTTGCCGGTTCGCTGGCGCTGTTTTACTTCACGATGGTGATTTACGGGCTGTCGCTGGTGGGGTTTGGGCTGTTAATTTCGGCGCTGTGCTCGACGCAGCAGCAGGCGTTTATCGGCGTGTTTGTCTTTATGATGCCAGCGATTTTGCTCTCCGGGTACGTTTCCCCTGTCGAGAACATGCCGGTGTGGCTGCAGGACATCACATGGATAAACCCGATACGCCACTTCACGGACATTACCAAGCAGATCTATCTGAAGGATGCGAGTCTGGATATTGTCTGGGGGAGTTTGTGGCCGCTACTGGTCATAGCGGCCACGACGGGGTCAGTGGCGTACGCGATGTTTAGACGCAACATTGCGTAGCTTTTTCTCTTTGGTGAGCAATGAGACCACCGCAGGCCCTGCAAGGATTGCGAGACCCGCCAGGGCCAGCAGCAGGTTGTTTTGCAGCACGCGTGACAGCAGCCAAAGCACAATCATCGCGGCACCAAAGTACCAGGTGGTGGTGAGCTCTTCGAGCACATCACCCACCTCGCGCCAGCGCGCTTCATGGTGGCGCTGTAAGAACAGCATCGACAGCACGGTGACGCCATAGAGGACGCATAGCCCCAGGCCAACACGCACCAGCGTGCCGCTCATCCAGCCCATCACCAGTACGGCCACGACCAGTAAATGCAACATTATCTGCCAGCAACTTAACCCCGTTGCGACACGAACACGTTGTTGCCACTTCATGGCTTCTCTCCTGAAGGATTTTATCTGCTTAATCAGACTACCGCACTTTACGGAAAATTCCGTAACGCCGCATCTTTTTGTGACGCCGACTACACTTTATTTTCATTGGGATAGTCACTCAGGAAGGGGCTTATGACTCAAAAAATGCAGCATTTCTCGCTTAAAGTGCTGACGATAAACATTCATAAAGGCTTCACAGCATTTAATCGCCGCTTCATTTTACCGGAGCTGCGCGACGCGGTTCGCACCGTCAGCGCGGACATTGTCTGCCTGCAGGAGGTGATGGGCGCGCACGAGGTGCATCCCATGCATTTCGAGAACTGGCCCGATACGCCGCACTATGAATTTCTGGCCGACACGATGTGGAGTGATTACGCCTACGGGCGCAACGCGGTCTATCCGGAAGGCCATCACGGGAACGCGGTGCTGTCACGTTTTCCTATCGAACATTATGAGAACCGGGACGTTTCCGTGGGTGAGAGCGAAAAGCGCGGGCTGCTATACTGCCGCATCGCGCCACCGGCACTCACGGTGCCCATTCATGTCGGTTGCGTGCATCTTGGCCTGCGCGAAGCCCACCGTCAGGCGCAGCTACAGATGCTGGCTGACTGGACCAATGCGCTTCCCGACGGAGAACCCGTGGTCGTGGCCGGTGATTTTAACGACTGGCGGCAGCGCGCGAACCATCCTCTGAAAGTCAATGCAGGGCTGGAGGAGATTTTTACCCGGGCCCATGGTCGCCCGGCACGGACGTTCCCGGTGCGCTTTCCCCTGCTGCGCCTGGACCGTATCTACGTGAAAAATGCCCATGCCAGCAGCCCGACGGCGCTGGCCTTACTTAACTGGCGACATCTGTCCGACCATGCCCCGCTCAGCGCGGAGATCCACTTATGAAATGTTCCTGGCAGGAAGGCAACCGGATCTCGCTGCTGGTCAACGGCGACGAGTATTACCCGGCCGTCTTTAAGGCGATTGATAACGCTAAGCAGAGAGTGATCCTCGAAACCTTTATCTGGTTCGAGGACGACGTGGGCAAACAGTTACACAGCGTACTGCTGCGTGCCGCCCGGCGCGGCGTCAAAATTGAAGCGCTGCTGGACGGCTATGGCTCACCGGACCTCAGCGACGGGTTCGTGAATGAACTGACCGCTGCGGGCGTGGTGTTCCGCTACTACGATCCCGGCCCGCGCCTGTTTGGCATGCGTACCAACCTTTTCCGGCGGATGCACCGCAAAATTGTGGTGGTGGATGAGACGGTGGCGTTTGTCGGCGGCATTAACTACTCCGCTGAACATATGTCCGACTACGGCCCGGAAGCAAAACAGGATTACGCCATTCGCATTGAGGGCCCGGTAGTACAGGACATCGTATTATTCGAACTGGAGAACCTGCCGGGGAAAGAGGCCGTTCGCCGCTGGTGGAAACGCCGCCATCGCCCGGAGGAGAACCGCAAGCCCGGCGAAGCGCAGGCCCTTTTCGTCTGGCGCGATAACGGCGAGCACCGGGACGATATTGAACGCCATTACCTGAAGATGCTCGCCAACGCGAAGCGCGAAGTGATCATTGCTAACGCCTACTTTTTCCCGGGCTATCGCCTGCTGCATGCCATGCGTAATGCGGCCCGGCGCGGCGTACGGGTGAAGCTGATTGTGCAGGGCGAGCCGGATATGCCGATAGTCAAAGTTGGCGCGCGGCTGCTGTATAACTATCTGGTCAAAGGCGGCGTTCAGATCTACGAATATCGCCGTCGGCCGCTACATGGCAAAGTCGCGCTGATGGACGATCACTGGGCCACCGTCGGCTCCAGCAACCTGGATCCGCTGAGCTTATCGCTGAATCTCGAAGCTAACCTGATCATCCACGATCGCCAGTTTAATCAGACCCTGCGGGATAATTTGCAGGCCCTGATTGTTAACGACTGCGTGCGCGTGGATGAGTCTATGGTGCCGAAACGCACCTGGTGGAACCTGGGCATCAGCGTAGTGGTGTTCCACTTCCTGCGTCATTTCCCGGCGATGGTCGGCTGGCTGCCAGCGCATACGCCGAAGCTGGCGCAGGTGGACCCGCCGGTACAACCCGAAATGGAAACCCAGGACCGCGTTGAAGCGGAAGATGGAGGCAAACCCTGATGTCGAAATCACATCCGCGCTGGCGGCTGGCGAAAAAAATTCTCACCTGGGTGTTCTTTATTGCGGTCGCCGTGCTGCTGGTAGTGTATGCCCAAAAAGTTGACTGGGAGGAGGTGTGGAAGGTTATCCGCAACTACAACCGGATGGTGCTGCTGGGCGCGACAGGGCTGGTGATCGTGAGCTACCTGATGTACGGCTGCTACGACCTGCTGGGCCGGGCATACTGCGGCCACAAGCTGGCTAAACGCCAGGTGATGCTGGTGTCGTTTATTTGCTACGCCTTCAACCTGACGCTGAGTACCTGGGTCGGGGGGATTGGCATGCGCTATCGCCTCTACTCGCGTCTCGGGCTGCCGGGCGGGACTATAACCCGCATTTTTTCCCTGAGCATCACCACTAACTGGCTGGGCTATATTCTGCTCGGCGGGGTGATTTTCACCATCGGCGTGGTCCAGCTGCCCGCGCACTGGTACATCGATGAAGCCACGCTGCGTATTCTCGGCATCGTGCTGCTGCTGATTATCGCTTTTTATCTGTGGGCCTGCGCGTTTGCTAAACGCCGTCATATGACCCTCAGAGGGCAGAAACTGGTATTGCCGTCGTGGAAGTTTGCCATGCTGCAGATGGCGGTATCCAGCGCTAACTGGATGGCGATGGGAGCAATTATCTGGCTGTTGATTGGCGAGGACGTGAATTACTTCTTCGTGTTGGGCGTGCTGCTGGTGAGCAGTATCGCCGGGGTTATTGTGCATATCCCGGCGGGGATTGGGGTGCTGGAGGCGGTGTTCATTGCGCTTCTGGCCGGAGAGCATGTTTCTCAGGGAGCGATTATTGCCGCCCTGCTCGCCTACCGCATGCTCTATTACTTCCTGCCGCTGGCGCTGGCCACGGTCTGTTATCTGGTGCTGGAGAGTCGGGCGAAGAAACTACGGGCGAAGAATGAGAGGATGTTAGCGAAGTGAATAAGTCGGGTGGCGGCTTCGCCTTACCCGACCTACGGTTCGCGTTTCGTAGGCCGGGTAAGGCGAAGCCGCCACCCGGCAAAACAACCTTAACGACGGTTGCCGAAAATACGCAGCAACATCAGGAACAGGTTGATGAAGTCCAGATAGAGCGTCAGCGCGCCCAGAATCGAGTATTTGCGCAGGTTTGAACTGTCGCGCACGTCGATCTGCTCGCCGATGTTTTTCAGCTTCTGGGTGTCATACGCCGTCAGCCCAACGAAGACCACCACACCGATGTAGGTCACGGCCCACATCAGCGCTTCACTCTTCAGCCACAGGTTCACCAGCGACGCCAGCACAATCCCGATCAGCCCCATAAACAGCATGCTGCCGAAACCGCTCAGGTCACGTTTGGTGGTGTAGCCGTAAAGGCTCATCGCGCCGAACATTCCGCCGGTTACCACAAACGTGCTGGCAATGGAGGAGTAGGTGTAGACGATGAAAATACTGGAAAGCGTCAGCCCCGTTAGCGCCGAATAGAGCATAAACAGCGTGGTCGCCATCCCCGCACTGAGCTTTTGCACCAGCCCGGAGAGGACAAACACCAGCGCCAGCTGCGCGATAATCAGCCCAAAGAAGGTGATTTTGCTGGAGAAGATAAACATCATCAGTTCAGGCGTGTTCGCCGCATACCACGCGATAAACGCGGTAAGCAGCAGGCCAACTGTCATCCAGCCGTACACCTGAGCCATATACGTCTGCAGGCCGCTACGGGTCTGCTGTACTATTGAATCGGAACGCGGAAATCGGTCCATGATTCACTCCTGATTAAGATTAAGTAGACACACACGTTAAGATTAACACATCCACGTCAACCGACTACCAACGGCTGGCGGCTTGTTTATCGCTATCGCGGGATTCCACCCAGCGCTCCCCTTCCGGCGTCGCTTCCCGCTTCCAGAACGGCGCTTTAGTTTTTAGGTAATCCATCATGAACTCCCCTGCCGCAAACGCGCTGCCGCGGTGCGCGCTGGTCACGCCCACGAAGACAATCTCTTCGCCTGGCCACATCTCGCCGATGCGGTGGATCACCGTGACGCGCCCGAGCGGCCAGCGGCCTCGCGCTTCTTCCACAATGGCCGCCAGCGATTTCTCCGTCATGCCCGGGTAGTGCTCCAGCGTCAGCGCCTTTACGCTGTCACCGAGGTTGTGGTTACGCACCTTGCCAGTGAACGTCACGACCGCGCCGTCTTCGTCACGCTCGGCCAGCCAGTCATATTCTGTCCCCACGTTAAAACGCGCCGGGCTCACCAGAATTCGGGTCTCAGCCATCTTAACCCCCTGTGACCGGCGGAAAGAAGGCCACTTCATCCCCTGCGGTTAGCGGATGGCTGAACTCAACCAGCGTCTGGTTCACGGCGGCCAGCAGCTTACTTTGGTCCAGCGCCAGCGCCCAGCGTTCGCCCTGTGCGGCCAGATGCGCACGCAGGGCGGCGACGTTTTCAAAAGAGCCCTCCAGCGTCAGGCTGTCGGTATTCACCAGCTCCCGCACCTGGGCAAAAAAGAGCACCTTAATCATGGCTGTCCACCTTAAAATCACCGGATTTGCCGCCGCTTTTTGCCAGCAGGCGAACCGGGCCAATCACCATATCTTTCTGCACCGCTTTACACATGTCGTAGATGGTCAGCGCGGCAACGGAGGCTGCCGTCAGGGCTTCCATCTCAACGCCGGTCTTCCCGGTTAAGCGGCACAGGGACTCAATGCGCACCCGATTATGCTCCGGCTGCGCCTGCAGGTTCACTTCCACCTTGCTAAGCATCAGCGGATGGCAAAGGGGAATGAGGTCCCAGGTGCGCTTGGCGGCCTGAATACCGGCGATGCGGGCGGTGGCAAAGACGTCACCCTTGTGGTGGCTGCCGTCGATAATCATCGCCAGCGTTTCCGGCTGCATGGTAACGAACGCTTCCGCGCGCGCCTCGCGCACCGTTTCCGCTTTGGCGGAGACATCCACCATATGCGCTTCGCCGGCGGCGTTAATGTGGGTCAGTTGTGACATAGCTTATTTCTTTAAATGGGGATGGAAATTACACGGACGGGTACGGGCATCCAGCTGCGGGGCGATGATGTTTTCCCATGCGGTACGGCAGGCTTTGGTCGAGCCCGGCATGGCGAAAATCAGGGTGTTGTTGGCCACCCCGGCGACGGCGCGCGACTGCAGCGTGGAGGTACCAATCTCCTCAAAGGAGAGCATGCGGAACACTTCGCCGAAGCCTTCCACTTCGCGGTCAAACAGCGGGATCAGCGCTTCAGGCGCCTGATCGCCTGCGGTAAAACCGGTGCCGCCGGTGATCAATACCACCTGCACTTCATCGCTGGCAATCCACTGCGAAACCTGCGCGCGAATGGCGTAGCGGTTCTCTTTCACAATCGCTTTATCGACGATGTGATGCCCCGCATCATGGGCCGCCTCGCGCAGCCAGTGGCCGGACGTATCATCCTCTTCGCCACGGCGGTTGGAAACGGTAAGAATAGCAATGCGTGTCGGGATAAATTCTGCGCTTACCTGACTCATCTTCTGATTCCTTCTTAAGCCTGATCACCCGCCAATATAAGACAGGTTCTGAGTAATGCCGGTGTTGCCCTGATGCAGGAAGTGGGTCTGTTTTTTGTGCGTCAGCGCTTCAGAAATGCGCGCTTCAAGCGCTTCCTGTTGAGCATCGTCTTCCAGCAGATCGCGCAGATCTACGCCGCCGTCGCCGAAGAGGCAGAGATGGAGCTTGCCCACGGAGGAGACGCGCAGACGGTTACAGCTGGCGCAGAAGTCTTTCTCATAGGGCATGATAAGCCCAATCTCACCCTCGTAATCCGGGTGGCAGAAGACCTGCGCCGGGCCGTCGCTGCGCTGGCGGATCTGGTGGATCCAGCCGCGTTTGAGCAGCTCGTCGCGCAACACCATGCCGGAAATGTGATGGCGGCGGAACAGGTCACTGCCCTCACCGGTTTCCATCAGCTCGATAAAACGCAGCTGGATGGGGCGGGATTTTATCCACGCAAGGAAGGTATCGAGCTGATGATGGTTCACATCACGCATCAGCACCGTATTGACTTTGACTTTCTCGAACCCGGCCGCAAATGCCGCGTCGATGCCGTCCATCACCTGGCGGAACTTGTCCTGGCCGGTAATGGCGTGAAACTGGCGGGCATCGAGGCTGTCCACGCTGACGTTGATGGCGGTTAAGCCCGCGTCGCGCCAGGTCGCCACATCACGCGCCATCCGGTAACCGTTGGTGGTCACCGCAATCTGGCGGATATGTTCGTTTTCACGCACGGCGGCAATGATGTCGGGGAAATCACGGCGCAGAGAAGGTTCGCCTCCGGTCAGCCTGACCTTTTCGGTGCCAAGCCCGGAGAACGCGCGCGTAACGCGGCGCACCTCATCCACGGAGAGAAAGCCGTTATTGGTGACGCTGCCCGGTTTGTAACCGTCGGGCAGGCAGTAGGTGCAACGGAAGTTGCACACATCGGTAATCGACAGACGTAAGTAATAAAACTTACGCGCGAAAGCATCAGTCAGTTGTGAAGCCATGTACACCTTTCCAGATACGGGAGGCACAGTCATTTCTTTCTGTACCCTGGTGGCAGATCCGCCACGGCCAGAGCGCCATATCTTTCGACACAGGCACAAAGGCTAGAGTGTATGTTTTCAAATTCGAAAACGTGGTTATGGCGATAGTAGCGCGGAAATTCTCACTTCGCCATCATCGCCTTTCGCTATATAATTATGTATATAGCGACTCAATCGTGCATTTTCGCTACAGAATACCTAAAAACCCTCTTTTCGCATTGATATACGTCATTTTGCTTCGTATGAGGCATCGTCTTTTAGGGGTAGTTCAGGTAGTGTTACGCAGATCAAACGTGATAAGGAATTGGTATGCGTAATCGCACTTTTGCGGATCTTGACCGAGTGGTCGCTCTTGGCGGAGGCCACGGTCTGGGCCGGGTGATGTCCTCTTTGTCGTCACTGGGCTCAAGGCTGACAGGGATAGTGACAACCACCGATAATGGCGGCTCAACCGGGCGGATCAGACGTGCCGAAGGCGGCATCGCCTGGGGGGATATGCGCAACTGTCTCAACCAGCTGATTACCGAACCGAGCGTCGCATCAGCGATGTTTGAGTACCGTTTTGGCGGCAACGGGGAACTTTCCGGGCATAACCTTGGAAATTTAATGCTTAAGGCGCTGGATCACCTGAGCGTGCGCCCGCTTGAAGCCATCAACTTGATACGAAATCTGCTGAAAGTGGATGCGTTCCTGATCCCGATGTCTGAACAGCCGGTGGATTTAATGGCCATTGATGCTGACGATCACGAAGTGTACGGCGAAGTGAATATCGACCAGCTTCTGCTGCCGCCCAAAGAGCTGATGACCTACCCGAGCGTACCGGCGACGCGTGAAGCCGTCGAAGCGATTGGCGAAGCGGATTTAATCCTGATTGGCCCGGGCAGTTTTTATACCAGCCTGATGCCGATCCTGCTGGTCAAAGAGCTGGCGCAGGCGCTGCGTCGCACCCCTGCTCCGATGGTTTACATCGGTAATCTGGGGCGTGAGCTGAGCCCGGCGGCGGCAAGCCTGTCGCTGGCAGACAAACTGAGCCTGATGGAGCAGTACGTCGGCAAGAAAATCATCGACGGCGTGGTGGTTGGGCCTAAGGTGGATGTCTCCGGTATCGGCGAGCGGGTGGTGATTCAGGTGCCGCTGGAGGCCAGCGATATTAAATACCGCCACGACCGCCATCTGCTGCGCGAAGCGCTGGAGAAGGCGATTCAGGCGCTGGGTTAGGTTCGTTTTATGCGGCCTGTTGCCCTCACCCCGGCCCTCTCCCACAGGGAGAGGGAGAAAACACATCACCAACTCACGATGCCGCAATAAACAAATCCCGCAGCTGATGAAGCTGATCGCGGATCTGTGCCGCCTCTTCGAACTCCAGGTTCTGGGCGTGCTGCATCATCTGCGCCTCCAGCTCGTGGATCTTCTGCTGCAGCGCTTTCGGCGTCAGTACGACGGTATCTTCTTCCACCACGGAACGCGCCTTGCCGCGGCCTTTCGCTTTGGTCTTCGCAATGTTCTGACCGAGCGCCAGAATATCCACCACTTTCTTGTTCAGCCCCTGCGGAGTAATGCCGTGCTCTTCGTTATAGCGCTGCTGTTTCTCACGGCGGCGTTCCGTTTCGCCAATCGCTTTCGCCATCGACGGGGTAATTTTATCGCCGTAGAGAATCGCTTTGCCATTGACGTTACGCGCGGCGCGGCCAATGGTCTGGATCAGCGAGCGCTCGGAACGCAGGAAGCCCTCTTTATCCGCGTCCAGAATCGCCACCAGCGAGACTTCCGGCATATCCAGCCCCTCTCGCAACAGGTTGATCCCTACCAGCACGTCAAACTCACCCAGACGCAGATCGCGGATGATCTCCATACGCTCCACGGTATCGATATCCGAGTGCAGATAACGCACCTTCTCGCCGTGCTCTTCCAGATACTCCGTCAGGTCTTCCGCCATACGCTTGGTGAGCGTGGTCACCAGCACACGCTCGTTGATGGCGGCACGCTTGCGGATCTCAGAGAGCAGATCGTCCACCTGGGTCGCCACCGGACGCACTTCGATAATCGGATCCAGCAGCCCGGTCGGACGAACCACCTGATCAATCACCTCATCGCCCGATTTCTCCAGCTCGTAGTTGCCCGGCGTGGCCGACACGTAGATAGTCTGCGGCGCCAGCGCCTCAAACTCTTCAAACTTCATCGGACGGTTATCCAGTGCCGACGGCAGACGGAACCCGTACTCCACCAGCGTCTCTTTACGCGCGCGGTCACCGCGGTACATCCCGCCAATCTGCGGAATGGTGACGTGGGATTCGTCTATCACCAGCAAGCCGTCGGCCGGAAGGTAGTCAAACAGCGTCGGCGGCGGCTCACCCGGCCCACGACCGGAGAGGAAACGGGAGTAGTTTTCAATACCGGAGCAGT
This sequence comes from Enterobacter sp. ZOR0014, assembly GCF_000798855.1. Lineage (NCBI taxonomy): Bacteria > Pseudomonadati > Pseudomonadota > Gammaproteobacteria > Enterobacterales > Enterobacteriaceae > Enterobacter > Enterobacter sp. ZOR0014. The sequence goes on from NZ_JTLF01000287.1 coordinate 13,019, forward strand.
AGCCGAGCTCGTTCATCATCTCCAGATCGAACTGGGTTCGCTGGCTCAGGCGCTGCTCTTCCAGCAGCTTATTGTTCGCCAGAAGCACCTTACGGCGTTCAGCCAGCTCCACTTTGATCTCTTCCATCGCCTGCACGATACGCTCGCGCGGCGTCACGTAGTGCGTTTTAGGGTAGATGGTAAAACGCTGGATCACCGACTCAACGTGACCGGTTAGCGGGTCAAACAACGATAAACGTTCAACCTCTTCATCAAACAGCTCAACGCGCAGCGCCATATCGTCCGATTCCGCCGGGAAGATGTCGATCACCTCCCCGCGCACGCGGAACGTTCCGCGCTGAAATGCCTGGTCGTTACGGGTGTACTGCAACTCCGCCAGACGGCGCAAAATCGCACGCTGATCGATGATCATCCCCTGCGTCAGGTGGAGCATCATCTTCAGATAGAGGTCCGGGTCGCCCAGGCCGTAAATCGCCGAAACCGACGCCACCACAACCACATCGCGACGCTCCAGCAGCGCCTTGGTCGCCGACAGTCGCATCTGCTCGATGTGTTCGTTCACTGAGGCATCTTTCTCGATGAAGGTGTCAGAGCTCGGCACATAGGCTTCCGGCTGGTAGTAATCGTAGTAGGAGACGAAATACTCAACGGCGTTCTCCGGGAAGAACTCTTTCATCTCGCCGTAAAGCTGTGCCGCGAGGGTTTTGTTGGGGGCAAGCACCATCGTAGGGCGCTGAAGATCCGCGATCACGTTGGCGATGGTGAACGTTTTACCGGAACCGGTTACCCCCAGCAGCGTCTGGTGCGCAAGCCCATCTTCCAGCCCCTCTTCCAGACGACGGATCGCCTCAGGCTGATCGCCAGATGGACGGAAAGCAGAATTCAGTTTGAACGGTTTACTCATGGGCGACGACCTGATGACGTTATAAGCGGCAGGTGAGTAATTTTACTCGTTGTTGCCAGGAATGCCAGTAAAAAACACTGGATGAAAAACCAGTAGCATGTCAGGATATTTAGCATAGCGGCTTAAGGATTAGCGCGTTAATGGATAAAATTTCGACTCTGACGAGATAAAAAACCAGTCAACGTGGGTTATCCCCAGAACTTTTTCTTTTTTAACATTTGTCAAGCCAGGTAATGAGAGTTTTATGGCAGCGCGTGACACTTTCATTACGGTAATTGCTTTTATCTAAGCAATTAAATTTCAAACGATATTTTCTAAAGCCGCGTTTCGCGTCAATTTGGGCGAAAGCCGCGTCTTCTCTCGCTTATCGCGTGTTTTCTAACTCTAATGCACATGGTTATCCACAGGAATAGTGGATAACTGCTTCCAGCCCGTGCAGAGTGCCGCTCGGCAAATTCCCGGATTTTCCCACGAGACGGCAACAAAAAATTTTTATCGCTATTTTTTGTCGATAAACAGTTGCGTCATTCATAACCACCTGATGGGATCTTGCTCACATTTCCGCCATTTTCCCCTGCACCACGACTCAACACCGCCAGCACCGTCGATGTGCAATTCCCGGTTTCCTTACCCCACTTAGTGGTGGAACATTCTTAAAAAAGCCGCTTTTTTAATCACTTCACGGTTTCTGGCAGGGGTTTTGCACAATCAAAAACCGAGCGTCACCGACACATTTTTAAGGAGAGAAAGATGTTGAGTCTGCGTGCAGTGAATCAGTTTTACGGAAGCCAACATACGCTATGGAACGTGGATTTAGATTTTCCGCAAGGGATGTGTACCGGCGTTGTTGGCCTGCCAGGGATGGGAAAAACCACCCTAATGAATTGCATCGCCGGGAAAGTGCCCGTGGATAGCGGCACCATCATCTGGCATGAAGCGGGTGCGCCGCCGCGTGATTTACTCAGCCAGACGGCCGAACAACGTTCCGGACCGGGGATTGGCTATGTCCCGCAGGACAGGCGGATTTTTTCTCAGCTGACGATTGAGGAAAATTTGCACATTGCCATGCGGGCGATGGATAAATCCGACCCGGCAGCGAAAAGTGAAGTGTACGAGCTCTTTCCCGAACTTTACGCGCTGCGTCAGACGCGAGGCAACGCCCTTTCGCCAGGGGCGCAGTATCAGCTTGCTCTGGCAAATGCGCTGGTCAATCGCCCGCGTATGTTGATTCTTGATGAACCTATGCACGGTGCCGGCCAGGGCTTTGCCCATAAGCTTGCACAACTGCTGGTACGGCTAAACCGGGAGCTTGGGATGACGGTGCTGCTAGCAGAACAGCAGCTGTCGTTTATCCGCCGGGTAGCGGATCGGTTTTGCATGCTCTATCGCGGACGTAACGTGGCACAGGGCCACGTTAACGAACTCAACGATGAGCTTATTGCCCACTGGATGTCGCTGGAAGCAAGACGCTGAGGTCAAGATACTGACCGGTTTCGGCCTGTTCGGCATCGTCTGCAAGCCAGGGGATCTCCCCCAGGAATGGTGCGGGGAGCACCCGTTTGAGGGTCGTCAGATACTCATGGTGTCGCTTGCCCGGCGTGACCACGTCGTTGGCTATCCAGCCCGCGAGACGCAGCCCTGCCTGCTGAACGGCCTGCGCCGTCAACATGGCGTGGTTAATACACCCGAGCTTGACGCCGACAACGAGTATGACCGGCAGTTGCTCGGCCTGCACCCAGTCAGCAAACGTCTGGTTCTGAGAGAGCGGCGTAAACCACCCGCCTGCACCTTCCACCAGCACCCAGTCGGCCTGGCTTTCCAGGGTTCGTAACCCGGCAGAGAGCACGGCAAAATCAATCGGACGGCCTTCATCGGCGCTGATAATGTGCGGCGAGGTCGGCTCGGCAAAGGTATACGGGTTCACCGCTGAATAGGCGAGTTCGAGCGTGCTGTTACGCTGAAGCGCCAGCGCGTCGGTGTTACGTAACCCCTCCGCCGTCATCTCGCTGCCGGAAGCCACAGGCTTATACCCGGCGGTGTTTTTCCCAAGCTTTCGCGCCGCCTGCAAAAGGGCAGCGCTGGCAACCGTCTTGCCCACTTCCGTATCCGTCCCGGTGACAAAATAACGTTCAGTCACGTTCAATAATCCCATGAAAAAGTTGATAAGAGAGCGGGAACTGGCCCCGCTGCTGCGGCCAGGCCAGCTCAAGGCGCTGCAGCTGGCCCCGGGTCAGCGGTTTTTTCTCGCGCCCGGCATGCAGATGCGTGGCGCCAATGCCCTTCAGCGAGCGCATCGCGCTTAAAGCATCGGTAAAATCGAGAGTGATGGTCTGCACCGTACTGCGATAGCGCCAGCCTGCCAGGGCCTGCATAACCTGCTCATATGACAAAAAGCGGTTGGCGTGCGGCTGTTCATCCACCGCCTGCCATGCCTGATTGAGCTCAGGTAACGAGCTTTCCAGTAGCGTGGTAAACGCCACCTTGCCGCCCGGGCAGGCGACGCGATAAAGCTCGCTCAACGCCTGCGGCAGGCTGCTGCACCACTGCACCGCCAGATGGCTCCAGACCAGATCGAATTGCGCGTCCGCCAGCGGAATCGCCTCGATGTCCGCCACCAGATAACGATGCGCAGCCTGCTGCTGGCGCGCCTCATCCAGCATAGCGGGAGACAGGTCGATGGCCGTCACGTGACTTCCCGCCTCGCGCCAGAGTCGGCTATTCCCGCCGGGGCCGCACCCGGCGTCAAGCACCTGGGTAAAGCGCCTCTCGCCGAGCAACGTCATCAGCCCCTGTGCGCTCTGGCGCTGCAGTTCATCGTGCTGTGAATAGCTGCGCGCGGCCCGGCCGAACGCCGCCGCAATGGCCTGCTTATTGACTGGCAACATGCAGCGCCTCCAGCAGTGCCGCAATATCCTCGGTCTCGTGCGCCGCCGTCAGCGTGAGCCGCAGACGCGCCGTGCCCGGCGGTACGGTGGGTGGACGAATAGCCGTGACCCACATCTCCCGATCGCGCAGCGTTTGTGCCAGGGAGAGCGCCTGCGCGTTTTCCCCTACGATCACCGGCTGGATGGCACTTTGTGAATCAGTACTGCGGAAAGGAAGCGCCGCCAGTCCCTGACGGAAGCGGCAGATATGCTCTGCCAGCCGCTGGCGACGTTCCTCCCCTTCTGCGCTACGAATGACGGCCAGGGACGCAGACAACGCCACGGCCTGCGCCGGTGGCATGCTGGTGCTGTAGATCAGGTGCCGGGCAAACTGCAGCAGATAGTCTGCAACGGACTCGCTGCACAGTACGGCGGCGCCACTCACGCCAAAACCTTTGCCGAACGTGACTATCAGCAGCTCCGGCCTGACGCCTTGCTGGTGAACACTTCCCCGCCCTTCATCACCCGTCACGCCGATACCGTGGGCATCGTCGACCAGCAGCCAGGCATGTTGCTGTCTGGCAGCCTCGTGCAGTACGGCAAGCGGTGCGCTGTCGCCGTCCATGCTGAATACCCCTTCTGTGACCACCAGCTGTTGCCCCTCGCACGGTTTATCCAGCAGCGCAGCGAGTTGCCCCGCATCGTTATGGGCAAAGCGGCGCAGCTGAGCCGGACTCAAACTTGCCGCTTCCAGCAGCGAGGCATGGCTTAAGCGGTCGGCGACAATGCGGTCGTCCTTCCCCATCAGGGCGGTAATCACCGCCTGATTGGCGGCAAAACCCGAAATAAACAACAGCGCGCGCGGGTAGCCCAGCCAGTCGGCAAGCGCCTCCTCCAGCGCCTGATGTGCCGGGGTGTAGCCGCTAACGTGCCCCGATCCACCGCTGCCCACGCCAAACCGCTCTGCCCCCTGCTGCCAGGCGCGAACGATAGCCGGATGCTGGCTAAGACCGAGATAATCGTTACTGGAGAAGTTACGGTAACGCCGACTGTCGCGGGTCAGAAAACGGCCTGCGCCGTTTTCGACCACCTTGCGTACGCGAAACGCATCAGTCGCCCGACGCTCGTCGAGCGCCGACTGGATACGTGCCTGCCAGGTCATACTGCTGCCGCGTTGTAGAACTGGTCGGTGTCGGCATTGAAAATCTGCTGCTCCAGCTGCTGCTGTTGCTCGTTATCGCCCGTCAGCACCTCGGTCTGATGCGGGTTCAGCCCCAGCTTGCGGAACAGCTGAACATCTTTGTCTTCCTCCGGGTTCGGCGTGGTCAGCAGCTTGCAGCCGTAGAAGATGGAGTTGGCCCCGGCCATAAAGCACATTGCCTGGGTCTGCTCGTTCATCTGCTCACGGCCCGCAGAAAGGCGTACATAAGAGGTCGGCATCATGATGCGCGCCACCGCGATAGTGCGAATAAAATCAAACGCGTCCACGTCCTCGTTATCCGCCAGCGGCGTGCCTTTGACCTTCACCAGCATGTTAATCGGGACGCTTTCCGGCGGCGTTGGCAGGTTCGCCAGCTGCAGCAGCAGACCCGCACGATCTTTCACCGTTTCACCTAAGCCCACAATACCGCCGGAACAGACTTTGATCCCCGCGTCACGCACTTTGTCCAGCGTATCCAGACGCTCCTGATAGGTGCGCGTGGTGATGATGTTGCCGTAAAACTCCGGCGAGGTATCGAGGTTATGGTTGTAGTAATCCAGTCCTGCCGCCGAGAGGCGCTGCGCCTGTTCTTCGTTCAGCGTTCCGAGCGTCATACAGGCTTCGAGGCCCATCTCCTTCACCCCTTTCACCATCTGCTCCAGATACGGCATATCGCGATCGTGCGGGTTCTTCCACGCCGCCCCCATGCAGAAGCGTGTCGAGCCGGCGTTTTTCGCCTTACGCGCGGAATCGAGCACCTGCTCTACTTCCATCAGGCGTTCGGATTCAAGACCGGTTTTATAGCGTGCGCTCTGTGGGCAATATTTGCAGTCTTCAGGACAGGCGCCGGTCTTGATCGACAGCAGCGTGCTGACCTGAACATGGCGCGGATCGAAGTGCTGACGATGCACCTGTTGGGCTTCAAACATCAGCTCAAGGAAAGGTTTATTGAATAATTCAGTAACTTGCGACATCGTCCAGCGTGCGTGGTGAGCCATCGGGCTTCTCCAAAGGGTTTTGTTAATTTTCGGTTCGGTTTATACTCGTAAACCTAAAACTTTTCAAAATGGTTTACAAGTCGATTATGACCCAGGACGATCTCGCCTTCGACAAGCAACATATCTGGCACCCTTACACCTCCACCACCCGCCCTCTTCCCGTCTATCCGGTGGCCTCGGCCCACGGCTGCGAGCTGCACCTTGCCAGCGGCGAACAGCTCGTTGACGGGATGTCCTCCTGGTGGGCGGCCATTCACGGGTATAACCACCCGCGCCTGAACACGGCGATGAAGGCCCAGATTGACCAGATGTCGCACGTCATGTTTGGCGGGATCACCCATCAACCTGCGGTGGATTTGTGCCGTCGCCTGGTGGCAATGACCCCTGAATCGCTGGAGTGTGTCTTCCTGGCCGATTCCGGCTCCGTGGCGGTGGAAGTGGCGATGAAAATGGCGCTGCAGTACTGGCACGCCAGAGGCGAAACGCGCCAGCGCTTCCTCACGTTCCGCAACGGCTATCATGGTGACACCTTCGGGGCGATGTCGGTCTGCGACCCGGATAACTCCATGCACAGCCTGTGGAAAGGTTATCTGCCGGAAAACCTCTTCGCGCCTGCCCCGCAAAGCCGCTTCGACGGCGAGTGGAACGAGATGGACATGGTTGGCTTCGCGCGACTCATGGCGGCACATCGTCATGATATCGCCGCCGTGATCCTGGAGCCGATTGTGCAGGGCGCAGGCGGAATGCGGATGTATCATCCGGAATGGCTGAAGCGTATTCGCAAGATGTGCGACCGCGAGGGCATTCTGCTGATTGCCGATGAAATCGCCACCGGCTTTGGCCGCACCGGGAAGCTGTTTGCCTGCGAGCATTCGGGTATCGCCCCGGATATTTTATGCCTGGGCAAAGCGCTGACTGGCGGCACCATGACGCTCTCGGCCACCCTCACGACCCGTCATGTTGCCGACACCATCAGCGACGGCGACGCGGGCTGCTTTATGCACGGTCCGACGTTTATGGGCAACCCTCTGGCCTGCGCCGTCGCAAGTGAAAGCCTCGCCATACTGGAGAGCGGGGAGTGGCAGACGCAGGTCGCGGCGATTGAAGCGCAGCTGAAAGACGAGCTGAGCGCCGCCTCGGGAGCCCATTTTGTGGCGGACGTGCGCGTGCTGGGCGCCATCGGGGTAATTGAAACCACGCATCCGGTGAATATGGCGGCGCTGCAGCGCTTCTTCGTTGAGCAGGGCGTCTGGGTGCGGCCTTTCGGCAAGCTGATCTACCTGATGCCGCCGTATATCATCACTGCTGAGCAGCTGCGTAAGCTCACCGCCGCGGTAGTCGACGCGGTCAACATACCCGCGCATTTCACGATTTAGCCCTATGCGTTACACTTCGAGAACGAGTGATTAACGAGGGTAAACCGTATGAAAATCATCAGCAAAGATCTGCGCGACGGCGAAAAGCTGCCGGAACGCCACGTTTTCAACGGCATGGGGTATCAGGGCGATAATATCTCCCCGCACCTGGAGTGGGATGAGGTTCCGGCTGGCACGAAAAGCTTTGTCGTGACCTGTTACGACCCGGATGCGCCAACCGGCTCCGGATGGTGGCACTGGATCGTAGCAAACCTGCCTGCCGACACGCGCGTGCTGCCGCAGGGTTCCGGCTCCGGCCTGGTCGCCCTGCCGGAAGGCGCTATTCAGACGCGCACTGACTTTGGTGAAGCGGGCTACGGCGGCGCGGCGCCACCAAAAGGGGAAACCCACCGCTATATCTTCACGGTGCATGCGCTGGATGTGGACAAGATTGAGGTCGATGAAGGCGCGAGTGGCGCGATGGTAGGCTTTAACGTGCATTTCCATTCGCTTGGTAGCGCGTCGATTACGGCGATGTATTCGTAAAAAAAGCCGGGTGGCGGCTACGCCTTACCCGGCCTACATTTTGCACCCGTAGGCCCG
>NZ_JTLF01000258.1:0-201 GCF_000798855.1 Enterobacter sp. ZOR0014
GCGGCTTCTTATCATCCCTGAACTGTCCGCACAGGTAGATAAAATCGAGCGCATTCAGCACCAGCAACAGGCTGTTTATCCCTGCCAGCCGGTATTCACCCCTGCCCTTTTCTGAGGCAAAGTACTCTTCCAGCCTGCTGCTCATCCTCTGCCTGTTCGCGGTGACTTCATTCCGGTTTGCCATAAAGCGTTCGCTGTGGC
>NZ_JTLF01000331.1:0-237 GCF_000798855.1 Enterobacter sp. ZOR0014
CCCGTACCGTAAGGTGCGGGGTTTTTTGCTTTTGGTTTTCCTCTCCTTGAAACTTTCCCGTAGGCCGGATAAGGCAAAGCCGCCATCCGGCAAAGCAGATTGCACGATCTCACCGGAAAGAGAAGCAAGAATATAAAAGAAGGGATTTATAAGCGCAGAAAAACAAAAACCCAGCCATAGGCTGGGTTCTTTAAATAGTGGTGCCCGGACTCGGAATCGAACCAAGGACACGGGGAT
>NZ_JTLF01000005.1:0-207 GCF_000798855.1 Enterobacter sp. ZOR0014
GAACATAAGTCGTTCACATTGATGTATTCCGTATCAAGTAAGATTAGTTCGCCTCTGTCAACGAATTCAGTCCATAACTCTTGTTGTTCTGTGTCCAGTTGCTCATATTGAGACCGTACAGAGAAAGTTAGCGTATGGCTGTAAGTTTTACCCTCTAACTCACAAACGAACGATACAGCGGTTAAATCGCCAATTAAGGATATGTTC
>NZ_JTLF01000304.1:0-89400 GCF_000798855.1 Enterobacter sp. ZOR0014
CGGGCGCTGCCCAAAGAAAATAAAGCTATTAATGGCGTTATAGAGCACCGCCATGGAGAAGATGACGGATTCCAGCCCGGTATTGATGTGCGCGGCCGCGGTATAAAAGCACCAGAAGTTAAAGCAGAAAACGCAGCATCCCTGAAGCATGCAAAAAAGGTGATCCCGTAGCGCCAGCTTACGCAGTCGACGCAGGGCAAGTAACACCACCATCATCGTGGCGCTGGCCACGGCGAAACGCCAGAAAATCGACACCGGGGCCGCCACGGGACCTTGCTGCAGGAAAATGGCAATCCAGGTGGTTCCCCAGATGACCACGACCAGTCCGTATAATAATGCGTTCATATCATTTCTCTTCTCAAACCACGAAAGCCCGCAGTATGGCGCTGAAATGCGCCGTGGGCTTTCACCAGCTTGCGGCAGACTTGCAAAATCTTGCGCTTTTTTCTCTCCGGGGGACTGGCAACGGGGAACAACAATTCTTAGACTGACAGTTCGATCACTCACGCGCTAACGGTTATGTCTCACGCTTACGATACCTTTGAAACGCTTAGTCAGCAGAATGCCGTCCTGCGGGAGACGGTCTCGCTGAACTCGGGTATTCAACTGGCGGCGTGGTACAACAAGCACGATACGATAACGGTTAAAAGCAATCATCACACCCTGAGCCTGTACGTGGCCGACGGTTATGAGAGCTATCAAAAAACGCCGGGCGGCTGGAAGAACGGCGGGGGACCGGACCGTTTCTGCCTGATGCCGAAAGAGAGTGAATCGACGTGGGATATCCGTGATGACCTGTCGTTTGTCCATCTCTACTGCACCGATGAACACCTGCGCAACGTGGGCGAAAAAATCTGGGATAAGCGGCCGCTGTCGCTGACGCTGGACGAACGCATTTTTGGCAGTGACCCGAAGATCACCGCGCTGTATCGCCAGTTTTTACTTGGCTGCGACTGGCAGCAGCAGGCCAATCAGCTCACCCTGAGTACAGCATCCACGTTGCTGATGACCCATCTGCTGCAAAACTACTCCAACGTTCAGTGGAAGCTGCCGGTCGTCACCGGCGGGTTATCGCCTTTCGTTCTGCGCAACGTGCTGGCCTTCATAGAAGAGCATCTTGGCCAGCCGTTAACCCTGGCCGAGCTGGCGGCGCAGGCAGCCCTCAGCGAATACCATTTTGCCCGCATGTTCCGCCAGTCGACGGGGCTGGCACCGCATCAGTACGTGATGCAGCGACGCATGGAAAAAGCAAAAAACCTGGTGCAGCATAGCGCAATGCCACTAACGGACATCGCGCTGGCCTGCGGATTTAACTCCGCCAGCCACTTCAGTAACCGTTTCCGCAGCGTGATGGGTATGACGCCGTCCCAGCTGCGCGCGGCGAGCGCGTGAAAACAGGGCATAGCATATCCCGCCCAGCACCAGCCCCCAGAATGCCGAACCGATGCCCAGAAGGGTGACACCGCTCGCGGTCATCAGAAACGTGACGATGGCTGCGTCACGTTCGGCTTCATGATTCAGGGCCTGAAATAAACTCCCGCTGAGGGTTCCAAGCAACGCCAGCCCCGCCAGGGTCTGGATCCAGCTCAGCGGCAGTGCAGCCATGATCCCGGTAATAGACCCGCCGAAAACCCCAGCCAGCAGATAAAACCCACCGGCTGCAATGGCCGCCAGCCAGCGTTTAGTCGTATCCGGGTGGGCATCAGCGCTTTGGCAGATGGCGGCGGTAATGGCTGCGATGCAGATGGAGAAGACGCCAAAGGGGGAAAGCAGCAGCGCCAGGCCACCGGTAACGATGATGAGCGGTGAGACCGCCAGCGAGTAGCCGGAAGCTTTCATCGTGGCGAAGCCCGGCGCATTCTGCGAGGCCATGGTCACCAGGAAGAAGGGCAAACCGATACTCACCAGGCTGGTAAAAGTAAAGTCGGGGGCAATAAACTCAGGCATCACAACGGAGAGGCTGACTTTATCGGTGGCAACGTCACCACTTATCCATGCCACGAGACCACCTGCCAGCAGCGTAACCACGATGGCATAGCGCGGCGCCAGCGCTTTTGCCAGCAGCCACGCGGCAATCATGCTACCGCACAGCAGAAAGTGGCCGTCAAGATGTGCAAACGCGTGCAGGCCAAACTGCAGAAGCACGCCTGCCAGCATGGCGGCCGCGAGCGAATGGGGGATCAGCGTCATCAGACGAGCGAAAAGCCCCGTAATACCGCAGAGTAAAATAAGCGCGTTAGCGAAGATAAACACACCGATAGTTTCAGACAGCGTCACCCCTTGCAGGCTGGTGGCGAGCAGGGCGGCTCCGGGGGTTGACCAGGCCGTCAGTACCGGCGCTTTAAACCACCAGGAGAGCGCCAGCGTGCTGACACCCATCCCAATCCCCAGCGCGGTCATCCAGCCCGCGATTTGCTGCGCGCTGGCACCTGCCGCGGCGGCGGCTTGCCAGATAATGGCGGCCGAACTGGCATAACCCACCAGGACGGCGACAAATCCAGCCAGCGTGACTGGAATAAGATGAGAGGAAGGGCGCATGGCAACTCCGTTGTGCGTTATAACGTCCGTATTACGGTAGCACTGTGCGTTATAGCGTACAAGTGGTATGATCATCGGCACCAGGAGGGAACATGGACATCACACAACATCTTGCAGCAACACTGAAAACACTGCGTCAGGCCCGCGGCTGGAGCCTGTCAAAGCTGGCGGACGAGGCCGGCGTGTCGAAAGCGATGCTCGGCCAAATTGAGCGCAATGAATCCAGCCCGACGGTATCGACCCTGTGGAAAATCGCCACCGGGCTGAACGTTCCGTTTTCCGCGTTCATCACGCCAGAGGCAGACAGGCAGGCTGTGTTTGATCCCCAGCAGCAGGCGATGGTCGTCAAACCGCTCTTTCCGTGGGATGAGACCCTGAGGTTCGATCATTTCTCTATTACGCTGGCGGCGGGTGCCCTGAGCGAATCCACGCCCCATGAGGCGGGCGTGATTGAACATGTGGTGGTCATTAGCGGAGAGCTGGAGATGAAAATCGACGGCGAATGGCAGACGGTTTATGCCGACTCGGGCGTCCGTTTTGCCGGTGATAAACCGCATGCCTACCGCAACAGCAGCGACCGGCCGGTGCATTTTCACTCTCTGATCCATTATCCCCGCTGAGGCTACGCAAAACTGTTTCGCTGTCGTAGACTTCTGACTACAATAGCCGCCATTTTGACCATAACGGATAACGACGAAGTATGCGCCTGCAATCCCATCATCTTGAACTTTTAAGCCCGGCCCGTGACGCCGCCATTGCCCGTGAAGCGATCCTTCACGGCGCTGACGCCGTCTATATTGGCGGCCCTGGCTTTGGTGCCCGCCATAACGCCAGCAACAGCCTGCGCGATATTGCCGACCTGGTGCCGTTCGCCCACCGTTTCGGGGCGAAAGTGTTCGTGACCCTGAACACCATTCTTCATGATGATGAGCTGGAGCCTGCGCAACGACTGATCGCCGATCTCTATCAGACCGGCGTCGATGCCCTGATTGTTCAGGACATGGGGGTTCTGGAGCTGGATATTCCGCCGATTGAACTGCACGCCAGTACCCAGTGTGATATCCGCACGGTGGAGAAGGCGAAGTTCCTCTCCGACGTCGGCTTTTCGCAGATCGTTCTGGCCCGTGAGCTGAACCTGAATCAGATCCGTGATATCCACCAGGCGACAGACGCGACGATCGAGTTCTTTATCCACGGCGCGCTGTGCGTGGCCTATTCCGGTCAGTGCAACATTTCCCACGCCCAGACGGGCCGTAGCGCCAACCGTGGCGACTGTTCGCAGGCCTGCCGTCTGCCGTATACCCTGAAAGACGATCAGGGCCGCGTAGTGGCGTTCGAAAAACACCTCCTCTCCATGAAGGATAACGATCAGACCGCCAACCTGGGCGCGCTGATTGATGCGGGCGTCCGTTCCTTCAAGATTGAAGGGCGTTATAAAGACATGAGCTACGTGAAGAATATCACCGCGCACTACCGTCAGATGCTGGACGCCATCATCGAAGACCGCGGCGATCTGGCGCGCGCGTCGGCAGGTCGTACCGAGCATTTCTTTATTCCGTCGACGGACAAAACCTTCCACCGCGGCAGCACGGACTATTTCGTGAACGCCCGTAAAGGCGATATCGGCGCGTTCGACTCACCGAAGTTCATCGGTTTACCGGTCGGTGAAGTGCTGAAGGTGGCGAAAGATCATCTTGATGTTGAAGTGACGGAGCCGCTGGCGAATGGCGATGGCCTGAACGTGATGATTAAGCGTGAAGTGGTGGGCTTCAGGGCTAATACGGTCGAAAAAACCGGTGAAAATCGCTATCGTGTATGGCCGAATGAAATGCCTGCCGATCTCTACAAGGCGCGTCCGAACGCGCCACTTAACCGTAACCTCGATCATAACTGGCAGCAGGCGCTGCTGAAAACCTCCAGCGAGCGTCGTATCGCGGTGGATATCGAGCTTGGCGGCTGGGAAGAACAGCTGATTCTGACCATGACCTGTGAAGACGGTATCAGCGTGACGCATACGCTGGATGGCCTGTTCGAGGTGGCAAACAATGCGGAAAAAGCGCTTAACAGCCTGAAGGATGGCGTGGCGAAGCTGGGGCAGACGATTTACTACGCGCGCGCTATCGAGGTTAACCTGCCGGACGCGCTGTTTGTGCCGAACAGCCTGCTTAACCAGTTCCGCCGTGAAACGGCAGAGCTGCTGGATGAAGCGCGTCTGGCCCAGTATCCACGCGGTAGCCGTAAAGCAGAAGTTGTTCCGGCCCCGGTATACCCGGACACGCATTTATCTTTCCTGGCGAACGTCTACAACCATAAGGCGCGTGAATTCTATCATCGCCACGGTGTGCAGCTGATCGACGCGGCCTATGAAGCGCATGAAGAGAAGGGCGACGTGCCGGTGATGATCACCAAGCACTGTCTCCGCTTCGCCTTCAATCTGTGCCCGAAACAGGCAAAAGGCAATATTAAGAGCTGGAAAGCGACGCCCATGCAGCTGGTCAACGGTGATGAAGTCCTTACCCTGAAGTTTGACTGCCGTCCCTGCGAAATGCATGTTATTGGCAAGATGAAAAACCATATTTTCAAAATGCCGCAGCCGGGCAGCATTGTCGCTTCCGTCAGTCCTGACGATCTGATGAAAACCCTGCCAAAACGTAAGGGGAGCTAACTACCTTACGTGCGTCTCCGGTTTGCGCGATTTCTGCCACAGGTGGTGTTCGCGCAAACCCTCCGCTGACTCTTCCGCTGCGCTGCGTAATTCATCGCTGTCGGCCTCGTGCCGCAGCTGATGCCCCACATTCTTTACCCATACATATTCATGCCCTTTGTGCCCGGCCATAAGCTGCCCTGAAAACAGCGCACAAATAAGCATGACGAGAGATAACCCTTTTTTAATCATGGTTTCACCGCTGAGTGACGTTGCGGGGATAATCATGGCGATTATTTCTTAGTGTTATTATTCAATAATTCAAAGTACGGCAAAGAAAATGTCAAATAGTGTTGGCTCAGAATTCTTTTTAAGAAATATCCTAAATGCGCCTAAAGCACTGTCAACTACCACTTCTGGACCATAAACAGGCGTTTGAATTAGGGATAATCCTATATAATAGGGATTCTCTGGCTAAGGAATGAGTCTTAATAAATGAAAAAAATAATCGCGTTTGCGCTCCTCGTGGCTGCCGTGGGTGCTACGGCAGGGGTTCGCTATATCGGGAATGACGAACCAGAATATATTCAGTCCGCAGAAACCCGTGTTGGTTCATATTTAACCAGCGATTACGGGCGTGTAGCCTGCAATAGCAAAAAAGTAGACGATCAACGCTGGGAATTAGATTGCCTGCATCAGGCAAGAGGAAAAGTATTCCAGTTTGCGGTGTATCCTTCTGAAAAAGCCCCCTATGGTGTTTCGCGTTCGTTTTATCTCGAAGCGATTAATGATGAAGCAAAACAGAGCGCCGAACAGGGTCTGATGCGTTATTTGCAAATCAACACGAAGGCGAGTTAATAGAGCTGTTTAGCTTTCGTTAAGTTAATCAGTGTTAGTTTGTAAGGGATCCGCAGCCCGACCATGGAGCGTCGGGGACGTAGAGACCAAAATACAAATCTATCCATGCAAGCATTTACCGCCAGATAATGGCGGTTTTTTTTTGCCATTTCGCGTATGTGCCCCTCATCCCAGCCCTCTCCCTCAGGGAGAGGGGCGTCTGTGTCGGTATTATGTTGTGGGGATCCCTCAGCGGGCAGGACCTGGACGCGAAAATTGCTTGCGGTACTGGGCCGGCGAAAGGGCAAATTGCTGACGAAAGTGGTGGCGCAACGTCGCCGCCTGTCCAAAACCGGTCTGTTCAGCGATGCTGTCGATGCTCAACCGACTGCTTTCCAGGTAATCTTTTGCTCTCAACAGACGCTCATTGATCAGCCAGCGCGACGGTGTCGTTCCCGTTGCCGCCTCGAAGCGACGAAGGAAGGTACGCTGGCTCATGCCCACCCGACGCGCCAGCGAGTCGACGCTGTGCGGTTCAACGAGATGGTTGTGCAGGAAATCAAACAGCTGTCCCAGACGCTGGCTCTCCCGTAGCTGTGCCACCGGGCGGCTCAGCTGTTGCGGCTGCGAACCATCCCGGTGGGGAGGAATAACCAGCCGACGCGCCACGCTGTTGGCGGTTTCCATGCCATAATCCCGGCGGACGACGTGCAGACAGAGATCGATGCCCGCCGCGCTACCAGCAGAAGTCAGAATATCCCCCTCATCCTGGTAAAGTACGTCTTCAACCACGTCGATGTCAGGGTGGCGGACTTTAAGCGCCTCGATGTAGCGCCAGTGGGTTGTGGCTTTGCGCCCGCTCAACAGTCCCGTTGCGGCCAGCACAAACACACCCGAGCAGATGGACAGCAGCTGGCATCCACGTGCGCTGGCCTGGCGCAATGCGTCGCACAGGGCCCTGGGAACCGGCGCGTCCAGCCCCCGCCAGCCGGGAACCACGATCAGATCCGCAGACTCAAGCAGGCTCAAATCACCATCAGTCACCATGCGGATCCCGCCCGTCGCCCGCAATTCTCCGCTATCCACACCTGCCACAGCAAAGCGATACCAGGCGTCGCCCAGCTCAGGACGTGGCAGGCCAAAAATCTCAACCGCCACGCCAAACTCAAAGGTACAGAGGCCGTCATACGCCAGCACCACCACCTGAGGGCGGGTAACCTGTCTTAAGTTTGTCATCTTTTTGCTGTTTTCTGGCATAAGCAAGCGCATTCATGGGCTGAATTTGTGGATAGAGTAGTGTTAACACAAACGCCAAAGATGAGGAAGGATCATGAGCTATGTTACTGAATTTCCGGCTGCCGAGCCGCAGGAAGCCGTTACCCATTTTCTGCGTCGCCTGAGTGTCGAAACCGACTGTGCCGATGTGCATCATGCCATCGCCAGTCATGAGCAGGACTTTGTGCTGCTGCATGTGGTAGGGAGTGCGGAACAATTTGCCCGTCGTCATGTCCCCGGGGCACTGCACATGCCGTGGAGCCAGATTACTGCTGAACGCATGGCCCGGTGGCCGGACGGCACGCTGTTTGTCGTTTACTGCGCGGGGCCGCACTGTAACGGTGCGGACAGGGCTGCGCTGAAGCTGGCGCGACTCGGGTTGCCGGTCAAAATCATGCTGGGCGGGATCACCGGCTGGGAAGATGAACGCTACGCGTTTGCCAGTCAGGGATCTGTTTCCGCCCTGTGAAGATGAATTTTTTTCAACACCCGTGAAATTTTCTCGTTTGCCGGAGCCGGTGAGGTATGACATCTTTTTTGGACATTTAGACATCCAGAAGTCTAAAGATTCAAATAATGAATTATCACTGCCGGCAATTATTACCGTCAGACAGAGGAGATTTCCATGCAACGACAGCACGCCCCATACCGCGCCGATGTAGTAGGCAGTTTTTTACGTCCGGATGCCATTAAACAGGCCCGCCTGAAGTTCGCCAGCGGTGAGATAGATGCCGGACAGCTTCGCGCGGTGGAGGACGATGCCATTCGCCACGTCGTCGAGCAGCAGTGTGCGTGCGGTCTGCATGTGGTGACCGACGGTGAATTTCGCCGTGCCTGGTGGCACTTCGATTTCTTCGATGGCCTGCAGGGGGTTGAGCGTTACGATTCGCAGCAGGGTATTCAGTTCAACGGGGTACAGACCAAAGCCCACGGCGTGCGCGTCACCGGCAAGCTGGGCTTTGGCGATCATCCGATGCTGGACGATTTCCGCTATCTGAAAAGCATCAGCGGTAATGCGCAGCCGAAGATGACCATTCCCAGCCCAAGCGTGCTTCATTTCCGCGGCGGCCGCAAAGATATCGACGCGACGGTTTACCCGGACCTGAACGTCTATTTTGACGATCTGGCGACCACCTGGCGCGACGCTATCCGGGCCTTCTATGATGCAGGCTGCCGTTACCTGCAACTTGACGACACCGTCTGGGCCTACCTCTGTTCGGACGATCAGCGTCGTCAGATCCGCGAGCGCGGAGATGATGCCGATGAGCTTGCGCAGATCTACGCCCGCGTGCTGAACAAGGCGCTGGAAGGTAAACCGGACGATCTGACCATCGGGCTGCATGTCTGCCGCGGCAACTTCCGTTCAACCTGGATTTCGGAAGGGGGATACGAGCCGGTGGCGGAAGTGCTGTTCGGTACGGTGAACGTAGATGCCTTCTTCCTGGAATATGATAACGACCGCAGCGGTGATTTTGCGCCACTGCGCTTTATTCGCCCGGGCAAGCAGCAGGTGGTGCTGGGTCTGATAACCACCAAAAATGGAGAGCTGGAGAACCCGGAAGGGGTTAAAGCCCGTCTGGAAGAGGCGGCAAAATACGTGGCCAAAGAGCAGATCTGCCTCAGCCCTCAGTGCGGCTTTGCCTCGACCGAAGAGGGCAACAGCCTCAGTGAAACTCAGCAGTGGGACAAAGTCCGTCTGGTGACACAGATCGCCAGTGAAGTCTGGTAAAAACACCGCCCCAGCGCTGCATTATAAAAGTGCAGCGCTGTGCCATTCTGAGTCGTTCTCTTTACATCCCGCGTTCAATCTCCCGCCATAGCGCAATGTTCATTCTGGCATCCTTTTTGCTCCTGCTTCGCTGACACATTTTTTTTCCGCGTCCATGCCGTAACGGACGTTTTTGCACAGCGTTCTTTTTCAGGAGTGAAAATATGCAGCGTCGTACCTTATTAAAAGCCTTTGCGTTATCCGCGTCCGTCGTGGCGATGGGAATGAGTTTTGGTGTGCAGGCGGCCGATACCATCAAAGTGGGGATCATGCATTCTTTGTCCGGCACGATGGCCATCTCCGAAACCCCGCTGAAAGATGTCGCGCTGATGACCATTGACGAGATCAACGCCAAAGGGGGCGTACTGGGGAAAAAACTGGAGCCGGTGGTGGTGGATCCCGCTTCAAACTGGCCGCTGTTTGCCGAGAAAGCGCGTCAGCTGCTGAGCCAGGATAAAGTCGCGGTGGTGTTTGGCTGCTGGACCTCCGTTTCGCGTAAATCGGTGCTGCCTGTCTTTGAGGAACTGAACGGCCTGCTGTTCTATCCGGTGCAGTATGAGGGTGAAGAAATGTCACCCAACGTCTTTTATACCGGTGCCGCACCGAACCAGCAGGCCATCCCGGCGGTGGAATACCTGATGAGCGAAGACGGCGGCGCGGCGAAACGCTTCTTCCTCTTGGGCACCGACTACGTCTACCCGCGCACCACCAACAAGATCCTGCGTGCGTTCCTGCATTCGAAAGGCGTTGAGGATAAGGACATCGAAGAGGTTTACACCCCATTTGGTCATAGCGACTACCAGACGATTGTCGCCAACATCAAGAAATTCTCCGCAGGCGGCAAAACTGCCGTGGTCTCGACCATCAATGGCGATTCCAACGTGCCGTTCTATAAAGAGCTGGCAAACCAGGGGCTGAAAGCAACCGACGTGCCGGTAGTGGCGTTCTCCGTTGGTGAGGAAGAGCTGCGCGGTATCGACACCAAACCGCTGGTGGGTAACCTGGCGGCGTGGAACTATTTTGAGTCCGTGGACAACCCCACTAACCAGGCCTTCGTGGCGGATTACAAAGCCTATGCGAAAGCGCACAAACTGCCGAATGCCGACACTGTCGTCACCAACGACCCAATGGAAGCCACTTACGTAGGGATCCATATGTGGGCGCAGGCGGTGGAAAAAGCGGGCACGACCGACGTAGATAAAGTGCGTGCCGCAATGGCCGGCCAATCGTTTAAAGCGCCTTCTGGCTTTACGCTCACCATGGATGCCACCAACCATCATCTGCATAAGCCTGTCATGATCGGTGAAATTGAAGGCAACGGTCAGTTCAACGTGGTGTGGCAGACGGAACAGCCGGTCCGCGCGCAACCGTGGAGTCCGTTCATCGCCGGGAATGACAAAAAGCCCGACCAGCCGATGAAAACCGCCAGCAACTAAGCCATCACCTCAGGGAGACAAGCCATGAACGTCATGCGCACGATCGTCGCTCTTATATGGCTTACCGGACTGCTGCCAGGGATGGCGCAGGCATCGGATGCCGATCGTTTCGTTGCCGCCAGCCGCACCCAGCAGGCGGAATTACTGACGCAGTGGGCCGCCGCGCCGGATGCCGCCAGGCTGCCGCTGCTTCAGGCGTTGCAAAAGGAAAACCTGTATACCGACAGCCAAAAGCACGCTTTTGCGCAGCGTAATGGCGGAATGGTTCCCCTCGGTGAAGCAAAGGCGACTGAAGGGCAGACCAAAGCGGTCCGGCTGACGAACCGACTGCGCGTACTTGCTGCCACGGCTATCGCTACGCATCAGCTGGTAAGTGACAGTGTCATGGAAAGGCGGGCGGCGGCCCGTCAACTGCAGCGAGATGCGCAACCTGCGATGCTCGCTTTTATGGAAAATCGGGTAAACCGTGAAACGGATGCGGTAGCGCGTCAGACGCTGCTGCTGGCGGCGGCGAATCTCCAGCTGGCAAGCCCGCAGGCGGAGGTGCGTCGCCACGCTGCTGAACTGTTAGGCCAGTCCGACGATCCGGACGTGGTGTCCCGACTCACCCCGTATACCCAGGCGCAGACCGAGCCGGACGCCGGCGTTCGCGCCGCTGCCGAAGAGAGCCTTAACCAGATAACGCACCGCCTGATGTGGGGCGATCTGCTGGGTCAGGCGTTTATGGGGCTTTCCCTCGGTTCGGTGCTGCTGCTGGCCGCGCTGGGGCTGGCTATCACCTACGGCCTGCTGGGCGTCATCAATATGGCGCACGGTGAAATGCTGATGCTGGGCGCGTATGCCACCTGGATGGTGCAGCAGGCCATGACCAGCCTCGCGCCACAGTGGCTGGCGCTCTATCCGGTTATCGCCTTACCGGTCGCGTTCTGCCTGACGGCGGCAATCGGAATGGTGCTGGAGCGCACCGTGATCCGTCATCTGTACGGTCGTCCGCTGGAAACGCTGCTGGCAACGTGGGGCATCAGCCTGATGCTTATCCAGCTGGTGCGCATGACGTTTGGCGCCCAGAACCTGGAGGTGGCGAACCCGGCATGGCTTTCCGGCGGGGTACAGGTTTTCGCCAACCTGACGCTGCCGTGGAACCGTATTGTGGTGCTGGGTTTTGTGCTGCTGGTACTGTTCTTTACCTGGCTGATTCTGAATAAAACCCGTCTGGGGCTAAACGTGCGCGCGGTGACGCAAAACCGCAGCATGGCTGCCTGCTGTGGGGTGCCGACAGGGCGTGTCGATATGCTCGCATTCGGGCTGGGCTCCGGCATTGCCGGGTTAGGCGGCGTGGCATTATCCCAGTTGGGTAACGTCGGACCGGAGCTGGGCCAGGGATACATCATCGACTCGTTCCTGGTGGTGGTGCTCGGTGGCGTGGGCCAGCTTGCAGGGAGCGTGGCCGCGGCCTTTGGTCTGGGCATTTTCAATAAAATCCTTGAACCACAGATGGGCGCGGTGCTGGGCAAGATCGTGATTCTGGTGGCGATCGTGCTGTTTATTCAGAAGCGTCCTCAGGGGTTATTTGCGCTGAAAGGGAGGGTTATTGACTGATGAGCCAGCCGCTTACCTTAACGCTGGCGCGCAAAGCGCCACGCACAACGCAGACCGCAGGCAGCCTGCTGGTGGCGTGTCTGCTGATATTACCGTTTTTCGCCTTACTGCCTGCAACGCATCCGCTGGCGTTATCGACCTGGATGCTGACGCTGACGGGTAAGATCCTCTGCTATGCCACCGTTGCGGTGGCGCTCGATCTGGTGTGGGGCTATGCCGGTATGCTGTCTCTTGGGCACGGTATCTTTTTCGCACTCGGCGGTTATGCGATGGGCATGTATCTGATGCGCCAGGCGGCGGGTGACGGTCTGCCCGCGTTTATGTCATTTCTCTCCTGGAGTGAGCTGCCATGGTTCTGGTGGGGCACCCAACACTTCGCCTGGGCGCTGGTGCTGATTGTCATGGTGCCGGGGCTGCTGGCGCTGGTGTTTGGCTGGTTTGCCTTCCGCTCGAAGATCAAAGGGGTCTATTTCTCGATTATGACCCAGGCGCTGACCTATGCCGGGATGTTGCTGTTCTTTCGCAACGAGACCGGTTTTGGCGGCAATAACGGCTTCACCGGCTTTACCACGCTGCTCGGATTTTCGGTGACGGAAACCTCCACGCGTATTGCACTGTTTCTGGCGACCGTACTGTTGCTGCTCCTGGCGTTGGGGACGGGATTTGCGCTGGCAAAAAGCAAATTTGGCCGAATCCTGACCGCCGTTCGTGACGCAGAAAACCGTCTGACGTTCTGTGGTTACGACCCGCGCGGGTTCAAACTGCTGGTCTGGACGCTCTCCGCGGTGCTGTGTGGCCTGGCGGGGGCGCTCTATGTCCCGCAGGTGGGCATTATCAACCCCGGTGAAATGTCGCCGACGAACTCGATAGAAGCCGCCATCTGGGTGGCGCTGGGCGGGCGCGGCACGCTGGTGGGGCCGGTGATTGGCGCGGCGCTGGTGAACGGGGCGAAGAGCTTTTTCACCGTCGCCATGCCGGAGTACTGGCAGCTGTTCCTGGGGCTGATTTTTATCGCCGTCACGCTGTTCTTACCACGCGGTGTCTACGGTCTGTTTCGTAAGGGAGAGAAATAATGCAGCCAACGGAAGGATTATTTACCCGCCAGTTGCCCGGCGACCGCTACCGTGACCAGACGGATCCGGTGCTTCAGCTTGAGGCCATTAACGTCAATTTCGACGGTTTCCAGGCGCTGACCGATCTCTCGCTGAATATCGGCGTGGGCGAGTTGCGCTGCGTGATTGGCCCCAACGGAGCCGGTAAAACCACGTTGATGGATGTGATCACCGGCAAAACGCGACCAAAAAGCGGGAGGGCTATTTACGATCAATCGATCGACCTGACCGCGCTGGAGCCTGCGGCCATTGCCCGTCAGGGGATCGGGCGAAAGTTCCAGAAACCCACGGTCTTTGAGGCGCTGACGGTGTGGGAAAACCTTGAGATCGCCATGAAAACCGATAAATCCGTCTGGGCGAGCCTGCGGGCAAAACTCAACGGTGAGCAACGCGATCGCATCGATGAGATGCTGGTTTTACTGCGTCTTGGCAACGAACGCGATCGCCGCGCCGGGCTACTGTCGCACGGGCAAAAGCAGTTTCTGGAGATAGGTATGCTGCTGGTCCAGGATCCGCATCTGTTGCTGCTGGACGAACCCGCCGCCGGGATGACCGACGCAGAGACGGAATACACCGCCGAGTTGTTCAAAACCCTGGCGGGTAAGCACTCCCTGATGGTGGTGGAGCACGACATGGGCTTTGTCGAAACCATTGCCGACCACGTGACGGTATTGCATCAGGGGCGCGTGCTGGCCGAAGGCTCGCTTCGCGAGGTGCAGGCCAACGAGCAGGTGATTGAGGTCTATCTGGGGCGCTAAGGAGAGAAGATGTTACAGGTTAACGAACTGAATCAGTATTACGGTGGCAGCCATATCCTGCGCGGCGTCAGTTTTGAGGCCGCCACCGGAGAAGTCACCTGCCTGCTGGGGCGCAACGGCGTCGGGAAAACGACGTTGCTGAAGTGTCTGATGGGGCTGATCCCGGCGAAAACCGGGGAGGTCATCTGGCAGGGTAAGACGATCACCCACAGCAAACCGCACCAGCGGGTACAGTCTGGTGTGGCGTATGTCCCGCAGGGACGCGAGATTTTTCCGCGCCTGACCGTGGAAGAAAATCTTCTGCTGGGGCTGTCGCGCTTTTCCGCCCGCGAGGCGAAGCAGGTACCGGAGGAGATCTGGCAGCTTTTCCCGGTACTCAAAGAGATGAAGCACCGCCGCGGAGGCGATCTCTCCGGCGGACAACAGCAGCAACTGGCGATTGGCCGTGCGCTGGCAAGCCGCCCGCAGCTGCTGATTCTGGATGAACCGACGGAAGGCATTCAGCCTTCGGTGATAAAAGAGATTGGCCAGGTGATCCGCACGCTGGCGAACAGAGGCGATATGGCGATCCTGCTGGTCGAGCAGTTTTACGACTTTGCCGCCGAGCTGGCCGACAGCTATCTCCTGATGTCGCGCGGCACCATTATCCAGCGTGGACGGGGTGAAAACATGGCGCAGGAGGGCGTTCGCGGGCTGGTTGCGATTTGAAATGTTATAATATAACATTCTCATTCTTTTAAAACGGAATGAGGGGGTTATTTTGGCTGCACATGCTGGTAAATGGATCATGACTCTGGGGGCGCTGCTGGTCAGCGGCCAGCTGTTAGCGCACTCGCACGGTCATCAGATGACCGAAGCGGAGCAGAAAGCGGCGAACGGCGTGTTTGAGGATAAAGACGTGAAGGACAGAGCGCTGTCTGACTGGGACGGTACCTGGCAGTCCGTTTATCCTTTCCTGCTGGATGGATCGCTGGATCCGGTCTTTAAACAGAAAGCGCAGAAGGATAAAAGCAAAACCTTCGACGAGGTGAAAGCCTATTATCGTAAGGGCTATGCGACGGACGTGGATGCCATTGGCATTGAAAATAACGTGATGGAGTTCCACAAGGGCAAAGCGGTTAGCCGTTGCCATTATAATTACAGCGGCTACAAAATTCTGACCTATGCGTCAGGCAAAAAAGGCGTTCGCTATCTGTTTGAGTGTCAGGATGCCAGCAGCACGGCGCCGAAGTTTGTGCAGTTCAGCGACCATACCATCGGGCCGAAAGCGTCCTCGCACTTCCATATTTTTATGGGCAACACCTCCCACGAGGCGCTGCTGAAAGAGATGGATAACTGGCCGACCTATTATCCGAATGAGATGTACAAAGAGCAGGTGGTAGAAGAAATGTTGCACCACTGATGCTTTAATGCCGGGTGGCGGCTACGCCTTACCCGGCCTACAAGTTGCTACGCTACCTTGGGTGACTCGCACCACGCCTTCACGCTCATCCCACGCAAAATCATCAGCCACGCAATGACGATGGCGACCATCATAATCACAAACAGCGACCAGTGCGGAAGGTTGGTCAGGATAATCCCGGTGATCATCGGGTTTGCGGCCGCGCCCAGCCAGCCCAGCGCCTGTGCGGAGAAATAGCTTGCCTTCATCCCCGGCGGGGCGATGTTGTCGATCAGCATGTATTCACCGGGCGCATAAATAATCTCACCCAGCGTAAAGATCGCGGCAGCGATACCCCAGTAAATCAGATTCTCCCCGGAGAGCATAAAGCCACCCAGCCCCAGGATAAAAAACAGCGTCGCGGCGGTCATCAGGGGGCGAATATTGCTGGCGGAAATCTTGCGCCCAAGCGCGTATTGCAGCGTCACCACCACGGCGGCGTTTACGGGCAGCACCACGGCGACGACCTTCTGCGCGAAATCGCTGTCGGCGTGGGCGGCCAGAACATACTGTGAAATGCAGCTGGCGAACGATCCGCCCACGTACGACGCGAGCAGGCCGGAGAGGGTGAACCAGAACAGGGCGCGGTCTTTCAGCAACACCGACGGCTGCCAGGGCATTTTTTCCTCGGCGGTATCCAGCGCGACGCTTTTTTGCACAAAGAAATGGATAAACGCGAGCGGCAGCGCGGCGCAAAAAGCGGCTAGCCAGAAGGGCAGCTGTAAGCTGTACATCACCAGCAGGGTGCCGATGGGCGGGCCGACCGTCCAGCCAATGTTCAGGAAGCTATAGTTGAGCGAGAAAACACGCGCTTTTTGGCTTGAGGTGAGCACGTCGGAGAACCAGGCTTTCAGCACCGTCGAAAATACGGAGTAGGCGCAGTTGATCAGGGAAAAGAACAGCACCACCAGCGTGACGTTATCCACCAGCGGGATCGCGACAAATCCGGCAATAAACGCCACGATCGCAATCAGCATGTAGCGTTTTTTATCAAACTTATCCGCCAGAATGCCAAATCCCAGGCTGAACACCACGCCGATGGTCAGCGCAATCGTCAGGGCATAACCAATATTCTCGACGCTCATGTTGTAGACGCGCGTGAGATAAATGGTCATGAACGGCAGCGTCGCTCCCCGACCGATGGTTAACAACAATGACGATGCCAGCAGCGCTGCGGTTGAGCGCCTGAGAGATGGTTTCATATTTCTGCCCGACAGTTGCTTATGCTTTTATTAGAGGTGTGTTAACAGGATTACCATGACATAAGGGGCTTGTATAGCACCTGGTTTATCCGTAAGTGCTTCAGCTGCCTGCCAGAATTAATGATCTTCTCGCAGCGTCCTTTTTTCTGTTACCTTGAAGTGTTAACAAATTATTAATAATTCAGGGGCAGGGTATGACGCGTAAAGACGGACTGCTGGCGTTGCTGGTGGTCGTAGTATGGGGGCTCAATTTTGTCGTCATTAAGCTGGGATTGCACAATATGCCCCCGCTTATGCTGGCCGGTTTGCGTTTCATGTTAGTGGCGTTCCCGGCGATCTTTTTTGTTGCGCGTCCAAAAATCCCGTTCAAATTACTGCTGGGCTATGGCCTGACCATCAGCTTTGGCCAGTTCGCGTTTCTCTTCTGCGCCATCAAGTTTGGTATGCCTGCCGGTCTTGCCTCGCTGGTTTTGCAGGCGCAGGCGTTCTTTACCATCATTCTCGGTGCGTTCGTATTTGGCGAACGTTTGCAGGGCAAACAGCTGGCGGGGATTACGCTGGCGGTGTTTGGCGTACTGGTGCTGATTGAAGCCAGCCTGAATGGTCAGGATGTGGCGCTGCTGGGCTTTATGCTTACGCTGGCGGCGGGGCTGAGCTGGGCGTGCGGGAATATCTTCAACAAGCTGATTATGCAGCACGCGGCGCGGCCGCAGGTGATGTCGCTGGTGGTCTGGAGCGCGTTAATTCCGGTCATCCCGTTTCTGGCGGCGTCGTTTATTCTGGATGGTCCGGATGTGATGCTGAGAAGCCTGGTCGATATCGATTTGACCACGATCCTTTCTCTGATTTATCTGGCCTTTGTCGCCACGATTGTGGGCTATGGGACCTGGGGTTCGCTGCTGGGGCGTTATGAAACCTGGCGCGTGGCGCCCCTGTCTCTGCTGGTGCCGGTGGTTGGGCTCGCCAGTGCGGCGCTATTGCTGGATGAAACGCTGAGCGCGCTGCAGTTGCTGGGGGCCGTGCTGATTATGGCGGGGCTGTATATCAACGTGTTTGGCTTGCGGGTACGGCGGGCGGCGCGCGTCAGAGGCTAGAGCATAAAAAAGCCCCGCAGTGGCGGGGCAAAAACGAATCAGAAGCCGTGCTGATTATAATAAGGCACGCCTAATTCGTCGGATTTGTCGCTACCAGTCCCCATGTGGTTGAAATCATAGGGTGACTGGTCATGTGCTGACGGCAAAATCATCGTGCCACGATTATTTTGCTGCGTTGCACCTGGGGTTTGCTCCGCGAAGGTCTGGCTGGAAAACAGCACCAGCAAGGCGAGGGCGGCGGAGGCGATAACTTTCATGATTTCCTCGGTTACGTCTTTTACAGGCGATGATTAACTACAATGTTTTAACGGATACAGGTATCGGGATTCTCCGGGTACGCTGGTGATTCGGTACTTATGAGGCGGCACGTCAAAATAGTTCTTAAACGTACGCGTCAGGGTTTGCTGTGATTCAAATCCGTAACGCTCTGCCAGATAAAGGATCGGCTCATTGCTTTCTTTCAGTTTCTGGGCAATTTCCGTCAGCTTGCGACTGCGAATATATTGACCTAGTGAATGGCCGGTCTCTTTTTTGAACATCCGTTGCAGGTGCCATTTGGAGTAACCTGAACGCTCTGACACTTTTTCAAGGGAGAGCGGCGATTCCAGGTTATCTTCGATCCAGTCCAAAATGCTATGAATGGTGATAGCGTCAGTATTGCGTCTGGACATCGTCATACCTCTTTTCTGTTTACGGCAGTATTTTCTTCAGCAAAAGCTCAAGGGTTGCCACTTCATCTGCCGTTAAGTTTTTTGTTAGTTCCTGATGCAGTGTTTGTCCTACTAATTGATGACATTGCTCGCACATGGCCGCGCCATCGCAGGTGAGCTTGACCAGCACGCCGCGTTTGTCATTCGGGTTAGGGCTTCGTTCTACCCATCCTTTGCAGACGAGACGATCCAGCATGCGGGTTAACGCACCCAGATCGACAGAGAGCACCTTTTTCAGCTCAACTGGCGTGATACACACTTCGCAGCGAATGGAACACAGCACTTTGA
This sequence comes from Enterobacter sp. ZOR0014, assembly GCF_000798855.1. Taxonomy (NCBI): domain Bacteria; kingdom Pseudomonadati; phylum Pseudomonadota; class Gammaproteobacteria; order Enterobacterales; family Enterobacteriaceae; genus Enterobacter; species Enterobacter sp. ZOR0014. The sequence continues at coordinate 18,703 of NZ_JTLF01000304.1, forward strand.
ACTGTGTTGCGGTGATATCCAGCGGTGACAGATAGTCATTGAGCAGGCGATCTTTTTTCTGGTTGACCATATGAATAAGACGACCCAGCGGAACAACGTCGTTAAAGATATCACTGGTGCTTTTCACAATGGTTGCCCTGGCAAGTAGTTTAGTCACGGCAGATATTATTGCTCAGGCAAGTATAAGTCAACTGAATGAATCAGCCGATGCCACGAATTGCTAAAACGTTTCATGAACTTTTTTTGAACGCTTTCAAATCATATAGATAACTCAGGGTTATCCTTACTTACGGAAAATAATCGTTACGTTGCGCAGATGGCTTAACGTCACACTTTCCCCCTATACTTGCGGGGATGAATATGGATAAGGACGACGATGCATTATGTTGGATTTAATTAAAGCAGTGAGTCTTGGGCTGGTGGTGCTGCTGCCGTTGGCAAACCCGTTAACGACGGTGGCGCTTTTCCTCGGGCTGGCAGGGAATATGAACAGCGCCGAGCGTAACCATCAGTCAATGATGGCTTCCGTCTATGTGTTTGCCATCATGATGGTGGCTTACTATGCGGGGCAGGTGGTGATGAACACCTTCGGGATTTCCATCCCTGGCCTTCGCATCGCCGGGGGACTCATTGTCGCCTTTATCGGTTTCCGCATGCTGTTCCCGGCGCAGAAAGCGCATGAGTCGCCGGAAGCCAAAAGCAAATCCGAAGAGCTGGAAAGCGAACCGAGTGCAAATATTGCCTTTGTGCCGCTGGCTATGCCGAGCACGGCGGGGCCGGGTACCATCGCGATGATCATCAGTTCCGCCTCTACGGTACGTGATAGCGCCACCTTCCCGGACTGGGTCCTGACGGTTGCGCCACCGCTGATATTTGCGATTATCGGGATCATTGTGTGGGGGTCACTGCGCAGTTCCGGTGCGATTATGCGCTGGGTAGGTAAGGGCGGTATTGAAGCTATTTCCCGTCTGATGGGCTTCTTACTGGTCTGTATGGGCGTGCAGTTTATTATTAACGGCGTGCTGGAGATTATTAAAACTTACCACTGAGGTGATTGCCGGGTGGCGGCTTCGCCTTACCCGCCTGGGTTATTACAGGCTTGTAGGCCGGGTAAGCGCAGCGCCACCCGGCACAAACAAACGTCACCCGTGCTGACTCTGTTCCTCCAGCGCCACCGGCCATTTGCGGAAGATGAGCACTGACCAGATAAGCGCGACCAGGGCCGGAATAGCGCCCAGATACCCAATCGCCGACATCGAGACATGAAGGCTAATCTGATTTCCCACCAGCGCGCCCGCGCCGATGCCCAGATTAAATATCCCCGAGAACAGTGACATGGCAACGTCCGTCGCGTCCGGTGCCAGCGCCAGCACTTTTACCTGCATGCCAAGGCCGATGATCATGATCGCCACGCCCCAGAACAGGCTCAGGATCGCCAGATGGCTTTCGCTGCCCGCGGCGGGCATCAGCAACAGCAGGCAGGCGAGCAGCAGGCCAATGGCGCCGCTCACAAGCAAGGAAGCATGCTGATTACCCAGCTTGCCAAACAGCACGCTGCCGATAATGCCCGCACCGCCGAGGATGAGCAGTAACAGGGTGGCAAAATTGGCGCTAAAGCCTGCCACCACCTGAACAAACGGTTCAATGTAGCTGTATGCCGTGTAATGGGCGGTCACCACGATTACGGTAAGCAGATAGATACTCAGCAGCGCAGGGCGACGCATCAACAGCGGCAGGCTTTTCAGCGAGCCAGAGTGTTCGCTCGGCAGCGCGGGCAGCAGCTTAATCAGACACACCAGCGTAACCAGTGCCCCCATGCCGATCGCGAAGAAGGTCGTACGCCAGCCGAAGTATTGCCCCACGATGCGGCCAATCGGCAGACCCAGCACCATCGCCAGCGCGGTGCCGGTGGCAATCAGGCTCAGCGCCTGGGCGCGTTTACCCGCCGGGGCCAGGCGTATAGCCAGCGACGCGGTGATCGACCAGAACACCGCATGGGCGAATGCAATGCCAATCCTGCTCATGACCAGCACCGTAAAATTCCACGCCATAAACGACAGAACATGGCTGGCGATGAACAACACGAAGAGACCGATCAGCAGTTTGCGCCGCTCCATCTGGCTGGTCAGCAGCATAAACGGCAATGACATCAGCGCCACCACCCAGGCGTAGATGGTCAACATAATGCCCACCTGAGCCGTTTCCATCTGGAAACTGTCGGCAATGTCAGACAACAGCCCAACCGGAACAAACTCTGTGGTGTTGAAAATAAACGCGGCAATGGCCAGCGTGACCACGCGTAGCCACGCAACCCTGCGGGAAACTGTGTTCGTTGTCATAGGGATGTCGGAGATTCGTTGCTGGAAAGAAGAGGAGACGATCTTAAAACGTCAAACGGCGAAAACTCAACCATTATGTGACGCAGATCTCAATATTTACCTTGTGAAAGCGGTAGCCGGGGAGGGTGTTTTCATTGAATATAAAAGAACAACACAACAAAAACAGGCGGTAAGACAATGCAGGAGATTGATTTTTATCTGGTAGATGCGTTCAGCGATACTTCGTTTGGTGGCAATCCGGCGGCGGTTTGTCCGCTGAAAGAATGGTTACCCGATGAAACGCTACTGAAAATGGCGCAACAGCATAATCAATCGGAAACGGCCTTTTTCGTCTGCAGCAAAGGGGGCATTGAGCTACGCTGGTTTACAACGCTCACCGAAGTCAATCTCTGCGGGCATGCCACTTTGGCCGCCGCGTACGTCCTGTTTCATGAACTGGATTACCCCGACTCGCGGATCCACTTCGACACCGCGTCTGGCCGCCTGACGGTCAGCCGGGAGGGAGAGTGGATGACGCTGGATTTCCCGGCGTGTCCGACACATAAAGAGACGCCACCGCCAGAGATGATCGCGGCGCTGGGTATCCGCCACTACGTTGACGCCCGTAAAGGGCGCGCGTGGGTGATCGTCCTGGAAAACCGCCAGCAGGTTGAAGCCCTTATGCCGAACCTGTCTGCGATGACACCGGGTGAGCACAAAGTTAGCGTGACGGCACCGGGCGAGGGGGAATATGACTTTGTCAGCCGCTTCTTCTCACCGGGCGTTTCCGTCCCGGAAGATCCGGTCACCGGGTCCGCGCACACGATGCTGATCCCCTACTGGAGTGAAACACTGGGCAAAACGACCCTGTTTGCCCGTCAGGTGTCGGCGCGGGGCGGTGACGTGCGTTGTGAGCTGAGAGGGGAACGGGTGCTGATGAGCGGTCAGGCGTCGTGCTACCTGAAAGGCACGGTGTATCTGCGCTAAAAACTGATAACAAGAGAGGGAGAGACAATGCAGGAAATTGATTTTTATCTGGTGGATGCCTTCAGCGACAGGGCGTTTGGCGGTAATGCGGCGGCGGTTTGCCCGCTGGAGGAGTGGCTGCCCGATGAGACGCTGCTTAAAATGGCGCAGCAGCATAATCAGTCTGAGACCGCCTTTTTTGTGCGAACCGACGACGGGTTTGAACTGCGCTGGTTTACCACGCTGCACGAAATTAACCTGTGCGGACACGCGACCCTCGCGGCGTCACACGTGATTTTTGAATATCTGGATTATCCGCATACCGAAATTCACTTTACCACGCGCTTCGTGGGCGAGCTGACGGTCAAGCGCAGCGGCGACTGGCTGACGCTGAATTTCCCTGCGTGGCCGACGGAGGCCGTCGATAATCCCCCGGCAGCGTTGTTCACCGCGCTGGGCATCACAAAGGCGAAAGAGGTACGCGCCGGACGAGACTATATCGTGGTGCTGGAGAGCCAGCAGCAGGTGGAGGCGCTCACGCCGGATATCGCGGCAATGGTTCCGCTGGGGAAAATGGTCTGCGTAACGGCGCCTGGAGAAGACTATGACTTCGTCAGCCGCTTTTTCTGCCCGGGCGAAGGGGTGCCGGAAGATCCGGTTACCGGATCCACGCACAGCATGCTGATCCCCTACTGGAGCGAAAAGCTGGGTAAAACGTCACTTAACGCACGTCAGATGTCGTATCGTGGCGGCGATCTGCGCTGTGAACTGAAGGGCGATCGCGTGTTGATCGCCGGTAAGGCCACGTTGTATCTGAAAGGCCGTATCTTTTTGCGCTAGCCGGGCAGCGCGATAAGTTAATACTATGAAGCACCATGGCAGAGCTGCGCTATTTTAAAATAAAAACAGCAAGGAGCCTGCCATGTATTCCATTACCTCTGAATCCGCTCGTCATCCGGACATCCTCACACTGATTGCAGCCCTTGACCGCTATCAGAGCGAACTCTATCCCGCAGAGAGCAATCATCTGCTCGATCTTTCAGCGCTGCCCGACGCATCGCTTATCCTGATGATCATTCGTGACCAGCAGCTTCAGGCTGTTGGCTGTGGCGCCATCGTGCTTAACGGGGATGGAACCGGTGAGATGAAACGGGTCTATATTGACCCGACCCACCGGGGACAGCTTCTGGGAGAGAGGCTGCTGGCTGCCCTTGAAGATGAGGCCCTGAGCCGTCATTGCCACACGGTACGGCTGGAGACAGGGATAAAACAACACGCCGCGGTTCGTCTGTATGAACAGTGCGGGTACGAACTGCGCCCGGCATTTGCCCCCTATGTTGACGACCCGCTTAGCCTGTTTATGGAGAAGGCGCTGGTTGAAGACGTTCGTTTAGCAGCGCTATAAACGCTTCCAGCTGGCGGGTCATCGCCCCCCGTCGCCACACCAGCCAGGTGGTGAGCCAGCGCCAGTTTTCAGCCAGCGGCCAGGCCTCAATCTGATGATGTCCTGGCATACTTTCCAGCATGGAGCGCGGCATCAGCGCGATGCCCGCGCCCGCAATGACGCAGGCGAGCATGCCGTGATAGGACTCCATCTCGTGAATGCGGCCAGGTGTCGCACCGTCTGCATGAAACCAGCTCTCCAGATGTCGGCGATATGAGCAGTTGGCGCGAAAGGCATAAACGTCGCTGCCGCTCACCTGCGTGGCGCGTGTGACCTCCGTATGCCCGGCAGGCGTGACCAGCATCATCTCTTCCCTGTAGACCGGCATCCCCTCCAGTTCCGGGTGTGACAGCGGCCCGTCAACAAAGGCGGCGCTCAGCGTTCCCTCCAGTACACCCTCAATCATCGTTCCGGAAGGGCCAGTAGAGAGGGCAAACTGGATGCGCGGATAACGCTGGTTAAACTGCGCCAGCGATTCAGGGATGCGCACGGCGGCGGTGCTTTCCAGCGCGCCAAGAGCAAATAACCCCTGTGGTTCATCCCCCGCGACGACCATACGCGCTTCATCCACCAGCGCTAGAATCTGTCTGCTGTAGCGCAGGAAGTTATGCCCGGCGGGAGATAACCGCAAACGCTGGTTCTCACGAATAAACAGCTCAACGCCGAGATCGGCTTCCAGTTGGCGGATTCGTGTTGTCAGGTTCGAGGGAACGCGATGCACCTTCTGCGCCGCCTGGGTGATGCTCCCCGTCAGCGCGACGGCGTTAAACATTTCAAGCTGGGTTAAATCCATAGCATTCTCGTTTCGTGAATAAGGTGGTTAGTATTATTCATTTCTAAGAAATAGCAGAGTGAGCCACAATTAATCAACCGAAATGCGTGGAGAACATCATGACTTATTCATCTGCTACACATGCCCTGTCTGTTAACCCGGCTACGGGTGAAACGATCGCCGCGTACCCGTGGGCGACGCAGGAAGAGGTTGAACAGGCTATCGCCCGGGCTGATGCCGGTTTTCGTCAGTGGCGGAGCGAAAGCGTCGCCCGGCGGGCGCAGAAGCTGCGCGATCTCGGTGCTGCGCTGCGTCATCGTGCGGAAGAGATGGCCCGGATGATGTCCCGGGAGATGGGCAAACCGGTTCTGCAGGCGCGGGCGGAAGTGGCAAAATCTGCGGGTCTGTGTGACTGGTATGCGGAACACGGCCCGGCCATGCTGAATGCAGAGCCAACCCAGGTGGAAAACCACAACGCGGTTATTGAATACCGCCCGCTGGGGCCGATTCTGGCGGTGATGCCGTGGAACTTCCCGCTCTGGCAGGTACTGCGCGGGGCGGTGCCGATCCTGCTGGCAGGTAACAGCTATCTGCTTAAGCACGCGCCAAACGTGCTTGGCTCGGCGGATCTTATCGCACAGATTTTTGCGGATGCCGGTTTCCCGGAAGGCGTTTTTGGCTGGGTTAATGCCACCAATGACGGCGTAAGCCAGGCGATTAACGACCGTCGCATTGCGGCGGTGACCGTTACCGGCAGCGTGCGTGCCGGGGCCGCAATTGGTGCCCAGGCAGGTGCTGCGCTGAAAAAATGCGTGCTTGAGCTGGGCGGCTCTGACCCGTTCATCGTGCTCAACGACGCTGACCTGGATCTCGCCGTGAAAGCGGCGGTGGCGGGTCGCTATCAGAATACCGGGCAGGTGTGCGCGGCCGCCAAACGCTTTATTGTTGAAGAGGGTATTGCGGATATCTTTACCCAACGCTTCGTCGCGGGCGTAGCCGCCCTGAAGATGGGCACACCCGATGAAGAAGAGAACTACATTGGCCCGATGGCGCGTTTTGACCTGCGCGATGAACTGCATCAGCAGGTTCAGGCCACCCTGGCTGAGGGGGCCACGCTGCTGCTGGGCGGAGAGAAAATCAGCGGCGAGGGGAATTATTACGCGCCTACCGTGCTGGCGAACGTCACGCCGTCGATGACGGCCTTCCGCCAGGAGCTGTTTGGTCCGGTAGCGGCTATTACCGTCGCGAAAGATGCTGAGCACGCCCTGACGCTGGCAAACGACAGCGACTTTGGCCTCTCTGCTACGGTCTTCACCGCCGACGCCGCGCTTGCGGATAAATTCTCTCGCGAGCTGGAGTGCGGTGGGGTGTTTATCAATGGTTACAGCGCCAGCGATGCGCGCGTGGCCTTTGGCGGTGTGAAGAAGAGTGGTTTTGGCCGCGAGCTCTCCCATTTCGGCCTGCATGAATTCTGTAACGTGCAGACGGTGTGGAAGAACAGAGTGTAATTCGTTTGTAGTGGCCCTCAGTTTGAGGGCCACTGTCATTTCTTTGCAATGGTTCTGTCATTTTCGTTTCGTAGACTCGCACGCGTCTAACGTCTTGTTACTGAAGAAAATCATGAACCTAACGCAAATTTTTCGTCGTATTGCGCAGCGCTGTATCCCACGTCAATTTGGCCTGCTGACGGGTATCTTTTGTATTATTGGCCTTTTCTCCGCACTGCAACTCTCCTCATCTTTTCTGCTTAACGCCTCCCTGAAGGACGCTCAGCGCAACGAGCGGCAAAATCTGCTGGCGTATCAGCAACAGAGCAAGCTTGATTTGGCGCGTGTCTCCCTGCTGGCGGCAAGCGATCTGCTTAACCGCTCCGGCGTCTGGTTTATGCAGGATAAAGAGACCGGTTCAGAAGGAAGCTGGCACAGTCTGATGGATGAGGCGCAAGCGTCGCTGGCGGTTTCTCAGCAGGCGTGGCAAGCCTGGCGGGCACTCAATCCTCCGGAAGATGAGGCCCTGGTGAACAGCTATCAGCTTTTCTACGGTGCCATTAAAGAGCAATCGGAAGCGCTTGTCAGAACCCACACCATTGATGCCTTTTTTGCTGTCCCGGCCCAGGCGTTTCAGAGCGACTTCAACGATAACTACGCCCGTTATCAGCAGGCCAGCGAGAAGCAGGCCATGCAGGGGCGTCAGGGACTTATGACGCAGCTTTCAAGGCTGCAGACGTTGTTCCTGTTTGCGCCGGTTTTACTGCTCGCCATCGCGGTTGCCGTCTGGTTCGGCATGTCCAGGTGGGTGATCACGCCGTTACGTCGACTGATTGCGCATATTAACCAGCTGGCAGCCGGAGATCTATCCGGTACGCCGCCTGCCGTCAGGCGTTTTAATCGTGAGACGGGGCAGCTTAGCGACAGTATCGCCACCATGCAGCACGGTCTGCAGCAGCTGGTGACCCAGGTCAGCCATGCCACGACCGCAATGGTTGAAAATATCGGCTCCCTGGCGCAGGGGAATCAGAAGCTGTATCAGCAATCGGCGCGTCAGGCAAAAGAGCTGGAAGAGGTCACGACCCATATCGCGACGCTGGAAACGCATGTGGAAGGGAATACCGGCTACGCCAGACTCGCCAGCTCGCGCGCGGACGAAGCGCGTCAGGCCGCGGTAGGCGGTGACCAGATGATGTCGACCGTGAATGCGTCCATGCAGGCGATCGTCGAGCGATCTTCTGAAATGCGCGGGATCGTGGCGATGATCGACAGCGTGGCGTTTCAGACCAATATTCTGGCGTTAAACGCCGCCATTGAAGCCGCCCATGCCGGTAACCACGGGCGCGGGTTTGCCGTTGTCGCCCGGGAAGTCGGCCTGCTTGCCAGAAAAAGTAGCCACTCAACGCAGACCATCCAGGAACTTATCAATCGCTCTTTGCAGGGCATTGAAGACGGATCCCGCGCGGTGAATTTGATGGAAGACAATTTGCAGCAGGTCACCGGTCTGGTCGGCAATTTAAGCAGTTTGCTGAATGAAATCTCAACCGCTACGCTCAGTCAGGGGGAGAGTATTCACCAGATGACGCGTCAGCTTCAGGCGCTGAATCAGGTTTCCCGCCAGACGGATCTGCTGGTTTCTGACGCCTCAGAGGCCTCTGAGCGACTGCAAAAGCAATCCGATCTTTTATTGCAGGCCGTTTCGCGTTTTCGTCTTAGCGCCTGACGCAATACATAAGCCTCTGTTATACTCGCAGCCCGTTTTAGCCTGAGGGCAAGGAGCAAAGAGTGGCTGCGGTCATCCATAATGAGATGCTGGACGAGATTCTGGCGCAGGTTCGTCCGTTATTGGGAAAGGGTAAGGTTGCCGACTATATTCCGGCTCTTGCCTCGGTCAGCGGTAATAGGCTGGGGATTGCGATCTGTACCATCGACGGACAGCGATACCAGGCAGGGGATGCCACTGAACGTTTTTCGATTCAGTCAATTTCGAAAGTGCTGAGCCTGGTTGCGGCGATGCGCCAGTACGAGGAAGACGAGATCTGGCAGCGTGTCGGTAAAGATCCGTCCGGCCAGCCTTTCAACTCGCTGCTTCAGCTTGAAATCGAGCAGGGTAAACCGCGTAACCCTTTTATCAATGCCGGGGCGCTGGTGGTCTGCGATATGCTGCAAAGCCGTCTCAGCGCACCGCGTCAGCGAATGCTGGAGATTGTTCGTCAGCTCTCGGGCGTTGACGATCTTGCCTATGATTCGGTAGTGGCCCGCTCGGAGTTTGAGCACTCCGCCCGTAACGCGGCCATCGCCTGGCTGATGAAATCCTTCGGCAACTTTCATAACGACGTGGCGACCGTACTGCAAAACTACTTCCACTACTGTGCGTTGAAAATGAGCTGCGTTGAGCTGGCCCAGACGTTCCTGTTTCTGGCGCACCAGGGGCACGCGCCGCATCTCGATCAGGACGTCGTTTCCCCACTGCAGGCGCGGCAGGTCAACGCCCTGATGGCGACCAGCGGCATGTATCAAAACGCGGGCGAGTTTGCCTGGCGGGTTGGGCTTCCGGCCAAATCCGGCGTTGGCGGCGGGGTCGTGGCGATTGTGCCGCATGAAATGGCGATTGCCGTCTGGAGCCCGGAGCTGGATGAAACGGGAAATTCACTTGCCGGTGTGGCGGTGCTGGAGAAACTGACCCAACGTCTGGGACGTTCCGTATACTGATGTCCGACCTGGATCCGCTTTTTTCCCGCCTGGCGCGATCGACGTTTCGCTCGCGCTTTCGTTTAGGCAATAAAGAACGGCAGTACTGCTGGGACAAAGGACCCGACACCATTGACCAGCATGCTGCGGATTTCGTTAAAAAACGCCTTGTACCGGCGCAACCTGCCAACGACGGTAAACAGACGCCCATGCGCGGTCACCCGGTATTTATCGCCCAGCATGCCACGGCGACCTGCTGCCGGGGCTGTCTGGCAAAATGGCATAATATTCCCCAGGGCGTGCAACTGACTGCGCAGCAACAACATTATATCGTCAGCGTGATCCACCACTGGCTGGTGATACAGATGAACAGCCAAATTTGACGAGTTATGATCCTGTTGTAATTGTGTTATAGATGCAGGTTAAGTTAGTCCCGATCATGCTGACGACCGCAATATTTGCCATAAGCATTCATATGGAATGATATTTAATGCGTTCTGCTCTCACCGCCTTCAGGTTGTTCCAACCCGACACGCCGCTGCGTAATGCCTCGGCGATATTTATTCTCACCACTCTCTTTTATTTTGTGGGCGCGGAATTGCGGCTGGTCGAGGCCTTATCCCTGTTCTGGCCGCTGAATGGCGTTATGGCAGGGATCTTTGCCCGTTATGTGTTTCTGCATCGCCTGCATTACTACGCGGTATGTTATGTCGCGATGCTGATGTACGACGCGGTGACGACTAACTGGGGAATGGCCTCGGTGGTCATAAACCTGTCTAATATGATCTTTATCGTCGTTGTCGCCGTGCTGGTTCAGCGTGACAGACGGTTGATGAAGAAAACCCCCGATCCGCTCAACGCATTACGGCTGTTTAACTACTGCCTGATTGCTGCGCTGCTGTGTGCCTTGCTCGGTGCGTTCGGGTCCGTGGGGATAGACAGTCATACCTTCTGGCCGCTGTTTGCCGACTGGTTTAGCGAACAATTCTCCACTGGCGTACTCGTTGTGCCGTGCATACTTACCCTCGGTTTGCCGGTGCGGGAACTCAGGGTAAATCTGGAGAAACTGTTACCGATCATCGCGCTGGTTGTTTCGGTGGCTGCCTCGGTGGTGATTGGCGGAGCGGGAAGCCTCGCATTTCCGCTGCCTGCGCTTATCTGGTGTGCGGTACGCTACTCGCTGCCTGCGACCTGCCTGCTGACGTTTATTACAGGGGCGATTGAAATCATTCTGGTCGCCAACTCCATCATAAATATCGCCGTGGCGACACCGCTCTCGACCCCGATGATGTTTTCTGCGCGGCTGGGTATTGCCACGATGGCCATCTGCCCGGTGATGGTCTCCGTCAGCATGGCGGCGATTAATTCCCTGATCCGTCAGGTATCCCTGCGGGCGGATTATGACTTTCTGACCCACGTCTACTCGCGTTCCGGGCTTTACGAGGCGCTAAAACGCGAAGAAACGCACCGTCATCCACGTTTTCTGACCGTCATGCTGCTCGATATTGATTACTTCAAAAGCATCAATGATAACTACGGTCATGAGTGCGGCGACCGCGTGCTGGCATCCTTTGCCCGCCAGGTTCAGCAGGTCGTTGGTGAAGACGGGATGGTGGCCCGCATGGGGGGAGAGGAGTTTGCTGTGGTCGTTAATTCGGGCGATGAACAACACGGCTATGCACTGGCGGAACGTATCAGGAGTACCGTGGCCAGCCATCCTTTCACCTGGCGTCAGCAGACGCTTTACCTGACGGTCAGTATTGGCCTCGGAAGCGGAAAGGCGGAGTCATGGCAGTTGACGGAGGTCTTCAACAAGCTGATGGCCGAGGCGGACGATCATCTTTATCGTTCAAAAAAGGCGGGTCGAAATCGTACCAGCGCCCGGCTGGCGGATGAGCAACTTGCCGCCAGTGCCGGGAATGAAACTGAGCTGCGTTAATCGTTATAAGGCATTGACGTGAATTAGATAGCGGCTTAACAGGATATTCGCACACTGACAATGTCTCTGTTTAAGCTACGCTTTGAGTAACGCTTTACGTCAGGAGACATTATGAAAGCACCTGCAACACCTGAAAATGAAACAGACCGACTTCACTCGCTGCGCGAATCGGGTCTGCTTGAGATCGACAGTTCCCCGGCGTTTGACCGCTTAACGCGCCTGGCGAAACGCTTTTTCCAGGTGCCACTGGCGATGGTCAATCTTATTGATGAGCACTCGCTGATCGTGAAATCGGCGGATGGACAGGCACCCGGTTCCGTTCCGCGTAACATCTCTTTCTGTGGCCATACGATCCTCGCTGAAGCTCCGCTGGTGGTAGGGGATATGCGTCAGGATGACCGGTTCGCGGATAACCCGCTGGTGGCCGGTGAGCCCGGCGTGCGTTTTTACGCGGGCTTCCCGCTGCGCTTACGAGACGGCGCAAGCGTTGGCTCGCTTTGCCTGATTGATTACGCTCCTCGCGAGTTTTCAGCGGTCGATCTCGCCGTACTGGGTGACCTGGGCGCGCTGGCTGAGGATGAGTTTGCCGCCATCAGCGCGGCGACCACGGATGAGTTGACCGGGTTATTCAACCGACGCGGCTTTAATCAGCTTGTGCGGTTCACGCTTTCCATTGCCCGACGCCGTGCTGAGCCGTTGACGCTCGGATGGCTGGATCTGGATCGGTTTAAGGAGATTAACGATCGTTACGGGCATGAGGAGGGGGATAAGGCGCTTAAAGTCATGGCGCAACTGATGCGTACCTCTTTCCGTGAAGCGGATCTGCTGGTTCGTTTCGGTGGCGATGAGTTTGCGGTGCTGTTTGCCGACACGGATGAGCAGGGGGCGTGGATTGCCATGCAGTATCTCGCCGAGCAGGTCGAAAACTACAATGCGCGCAAGTTACACCCATGGTCGCTGAAGTTCTCCTGGGGGCTGAGTGAATTTGATCACAACAGTAACGACCTGCAAAAGTGGCTCAACGATGCCGATGCAAAAATGTATGCCATGAAGCAGCAGCGGCAGCGCGGGCGGTGATATAATAAAAGCGTATGACTGACCCGATTGCGTTAAGAAAATGTTAAATGCAAAGTGTGGGTATTCAACGTAAGGACAAACAATGAATACCTCACTGCATATCCAAAACTTCACCCGTGACGACATTCTCACTCATCTTGATGCGCTGGCCGGGATCCTCGAAAACTGCGTGACCGGCGGCGCATCCGTCAGCTTCATGTTGCCGTTTAGCCTCGAGAAGGCCCGTTCATTCTGGCTCGGTATTGCTGAAAGCGTAGGGCGCCATGAGCGCGTTGTGCTTGCCAGCGTTGATCCCCAGTTGGGCGTTATCGGAACGGTGCAACTGATTACCGACCAGCCTGAGAATCAACCTCATCGTGCCGATGTTGCAAAACTTCTGGTACATGAAAAAGCGCGTCGCAAAGGGGCCGCGATGGCGCTGATGGAAGCGCTTGAGGCTGAAGCCCGCACCAGAAATATTTCGGTTCTGGTACTCGATACCTCCACCGGCAGCGGCGCTGAGACGTTTTATCAGCGTGCCGGCTGGCAAAAGGTCGGTGAGATCCCGCGGTACGCCCTGATGCCGGACGGTGCCATGACGGCTACGTCCGTGTTCTACAAATTCTTATAATTTTCGTCACAACTACGCCGTGAATTGATCGAAACAGGGTTCCTGGTCGGAAAGTTTTGATAAGTTATCGTACCAATCTTATCAGGCTGTATGACTAATCATAAAAGGAACCCATTGTGAACACGCTTAACCGTCGTGATTTTCCCGGTGCTCAATACCCTGAACGCATCATCCAGTTTGGTGAAGGCAACTTCCTGCGTGCGTTTGTCGACTGGCAAATTGACCTGCTAAATGAACATACCGATCTCAATGCCGGTGTGGTTATCGTTCGCCCCATTCAGAGTGCTTTCCCGCCCTCGCTGAGCACCCAGGATGGCCTCTATACCACCATCATTCGCGGCCTGAATGAGCAGGGCGAAACGGTAAGTGAGAGCCGTCTTATCCGCTCGGTTAACCGGGAGATCGACGTCTACAGCCAGTATGATGCGTTCCTGAAACTGGCCCACAACCCCGATATGCGTTTTGTTTTCTCTAACACCACCGAGGCCGGGATCGGCTATCACGCGGGTGACAAATTCGACGATGCGCCTGCCGTGAGCTATCCGGCGAAACTGACGCGCCTGCTGTTTGAGCGCTTCAGCCACTTCAATGGTGCGACCGATAAGGGCTGGATCATTATTCCGTGTGAGCTGATAGACTACAACGGAGACGCCTTGCGTGAACTGGTCTTGCGTTATGCGCAGGAGTGGGCGCTGCCTGCCGCTTTCATCCAGTGGCTAAATGAAGCAAACCATTTCTGCTCAACGCTGGTTGACCGTATCGTGACCGGTTACCCGCGCGATGAAGCGGCCGCGCTGGAAGCTGAGCTGGGATATCACGATGCGTTCCTGGATACCGCAGAACACTTCTATCTGTTTGTTATTCAGGGGCCTGCATTCCTTGCCCGAGAACTGCGTTTGAATAAGTATCCGCTTAATGTGCTGATTGTGGATGACATCAAACCCTACAAAGAGCGTAAAGTCGCCATCCTGAATGGTGCGCATACGGCACTGGTGCCGGTAGCGTTCCTGGCGGGGCTGGATACGGTCGGTGAGGCGATGAATGATGCAGATATCTGTGCCTTCGTCGAAAAAGCGATTTATCAGGAAATTATTCCGGTCCTCGATCTGCCACGTGATGAACTGGAATCGTTCGCCAGCGCGGTAACAGGGCGTTTTCGGAACCCTTACATCAGACACCAGTTGCTCTCGATTGCGCTCAACGGCATGACTAAATACCGCACCCGCATTCTGCCGCAATTGCTGGCCGGGCAGAAGGTCAGGGGGCAGTTACCACCCCGTCTGACGTTTGCGTTAGCGGCCCTGATTGCGTTTTATCGCGCGGAGCGTAACGGGGAGGGCTATCCGGTACAGGATGATGCGTACTGGCTGGAATGCTATCAGCAGTTATGGGCGCGGCACCGCGATAATCAGATAAGTACCCGTGAACTGGTGCAGGCTGTGTTGAGCGAGAGAGAGCACTGGGAGCTGGACCTGACGCAGGTGAACGGCCTGGTGGACCAGGTGACGCTGGATCTTGATGCCATTCTGCTGAAGGGAATGCGCGCAGTGGTGAAACCACTTTGCTAATCACGTCACCCGGCTGCGGCCGGGTTTAAATAGAATCTGTTTTAGTTACAACATACTATTTACTCCGTTTTTAAAAAAGAAAATCAGCACCGTGCATGTTTCGCTTTGCAGATGGGGAAATGCAATGTCCCGTTAACATGCTTGCAACCGTGAGGGGGATCACGTTTAATAGCCACGCTCTTTTCTTGCCTGAAACTCACTATGATTGTTCGTCCTAAACAGCACTGGCTACAACTGATTTTTGTCTGGCACGGTTCGGTACTTCCCAAAATCTATACCCGACTGCTGCTCAACTTCCTGCTTTCTATCGCCGTGATCCTGATGCTGCCGTGGTACACCTCGCTGGGCATCAAATTTACCGTCGCGCCCTTCAGCATTCTCGGCGTGGCGATCGCTATCTTTCTGGGTTTCAGAAACAACGCCTGTTATTCACGTTACGTCGAGGCTCGACTGCTCTGGGGGCAGTTGATGATAGCGGCACGCTCGCTGTTTCGCGAGGTAAAAAACACCTTGCCTGACGATAAACATCTGGGTGAGTTTGTTCGCCTGCAGATTGCCTTTGCCAACTGCCTGCGTATGACCTTGCGCCGGGAACTTAACGC
Organism: Enterobacter sp. ZOR0014; assembly: GCF_000798855.1. Lineage (NCBI taxonomy): Bacteria > Pseudomonadati > Pseudomonadota > Gammaproteobacteria > Enterobacterales > Enterobacteriaceae > Enterobacter > Enterobacter sp. ZOR0014. The sequence continues at coordinate 34,177 of NZ_JTLF01000304.1, forward strand.
TGACGAACTCGCTCGTTATCTTGCTGCGGATGATTTACGTCACGTGATGGCTGCCAACTCGCCGGCCAACCGTATTCTACTGATCATGGGGGAGTGGCTTGCCGTGCGGCGGCGTAACGGTCAGCTTTCGGACATTCTTTTCCATAGCCTGAACAACCGCTTGAACGACATGTCCATCGTCCTTTCCGGCTGCGAGCGTATCGCGACGACGCCAGTGCCGTTTGCCTATACGCTGATTTTGCACCGCACGGTATATCTGTTCTGCATCATGCTGCCGTTCGCACTGGTTGTGGACCTGCATTACATGACACCGTTTGTCTCCGCGCTGATCTCTTACACCTTTATCTCGCTGGATACCCTGGCAGAAGAGCTGGAAGATCCGTTTGGTACGGAAGATAACGACCTGCCGCTGGACGCCATCTGCAACAATATGGAACGCGATCTGCTGCAGATGAACGATGAAGAGAACATTCCGGAAAGGCTGATGCCAGATAAGCATTATCAGCTGACCTGACGGGCGTTCCACTCGTCGCGGGTGATCTCCCACAGTTCGGAGTCCAGCATACCGCTGACGTAGGCTTTCTTTTCCGTTCTGACAAGCCGCATGCCGCTGCTGTCTGAAATACGACGTGAGCGGCTGTTGGCGGCGGCCTTCGGCGCACGCAACACCGCTTTGTTCAGCGTATTGAACCAGTAATCCGTCGCCGCAATGCTCGCCTCCCGCATATAGCCTTTACCCTGAAACTCCGGTGCCAGCCAGAATCCGCGGTTGTTATCTTCAATATCGTACAGGCAGATAATACCCATGAGTTCATCCGGTACTTCGCGACGCCGGATGCTCCAGAACCAGGCAATCCCTTTTGCCATATCGGGCAGCGCCACGTTGTTAACATAATTTTCCGCACCGTTATCCGGGTAAGGCCAGGGCACCGAAGAGACCATATAACGCACGATCTCCCACCGCGGATATAGCTTCTGTATCTGGACAGCATCTTCGGCAACCAGCGGTTTTAACAGTAAGCGTTCAGTCGTGAGCGTAGGTATTGTCATCCGCGGATCTCCGTATTTAAGCGTTATGTTTTTGTTTGGGTTCTGGTATTTTCAGTTCTATCAGATTCTGGTTAGTTGCGCTGTAACTTATTTTCTACCAATATTTTGCACTACAGATCGTTTGATTTCCGTCAGATTAGCTGAAAGCAGCTTGCCCACACACATAAGGAGAAATGTATGGTTTTGCCTGGAATGAATCCTGAGACAAATTTACCCAGCTATGATTATGCGCGCGTGGCAGGGTTGGGGGCCGCAGATTTTGATTTCAAAGCGCTTGGCTCCGCTATGGACTGTAATCGCGAATTCGCGCAAGCGGGGATCATTTATTCTGATGGTGCTCAACGCTACCTGGTTCGCTCTGGCAAGCGTCATGCTAATGGGCAAAGTGGAATTGTTACCCACATTATTGTGTCCAAAGCAACATCACAACCATCCACATCTAGTGTGGGTAAATCCCTAACTGATGCTGTAACTTCCACATCTATGGGCACTGAGCTTGCATCGACGGTACTTTCATGCGGTGCAATGATCATTACTGGTGGCGTCATGCTTGCAGGTACGGCGGCAGCCCCCCTTACAGCAGGAGGGAGTGGTGTTTTAGTCGCTATTGGCTATGCAGGCACCATGGCGACCGGGTTGCAATGCGTTAACGGCCTATATCGTATCTATGATTTGGTTGAAAACGGTGGCGGAAATGTTGCCTGGCTCGATTCACAAGAATGGTACGTTGCTACCTCGACTTCCCTGGATATCATTTCGTTGGCAAGTGCTGGCGGCGCTTTAAAAGAAGCCGTTACTACATGGCGAGCAATGAAATCTGTCTCCTCCTTAAAAGCCACTGAGTGGTTAAAAAGCTATCCCCGGCAGGATCGTGCGCGATTGACAGAGCTGATAATTCGAGCGCAGAACCCAGGAATAAGTAACAAAGAAATTAAGGCTCTCATTCGCGCGGGTCTTTACCCGAAACGCTTTCCAACCGGACCAGTACAGGTAGAACTTACACGTCAACTTGGACAAGTGGTTACAAGCGCCGCGGCGCTGGCAGGAAGTGCTGTAAGCGGTGTTGTTGCCGCGCCCGATAACATACCACGTACGGGTAAATACATTATCGGTACCATTCAGTCGTTGGCGGTATTCTGATGAGATTTCTTACTTTTTTGACCGGGAAAGTTTTCCAGGATCTTCTGCAGCATGGAAGGGAGTTAGAAGAGGCTATTTCTCATCATGATATCCATCTATTGAACCATTCCACTCCCGAGCTTGAACGTTATTTTTCCCGGCCACTCAATGAGCTTCCACGTCAAAACCCTTATCCGGTAGCGGTGCTGCTTCCTCTGTTTTTAGTGGCTTTTGCATTTAATCTTCTGCCTTTTCTCCATGCGTTTCCGGGCTTATCACCTTTACACCATGCACTGAGCTTTTTCTTTCCGTCATTGGTCATGATTGGCGCGCTCATCATCACAAGCGTACTTCTGGCTCGGGGATTAACGTCAGGGTTAGCGGGATTTCTGGCGCTGTTCTTTATTTTGCTGATAATAACCGTCGTTCAGGCGGTATATCTCTTGCTTGCCCATCACGGAAGTAGTTGGCCACTGGTCATTGCCTTCTTCGCGTTGGTACTTTGCAGAGTGGTGATGAATGGAAGAGGGTTCGTGCTCTTTACGCTCTACTGCCGTACGCAGCGTCTTGCCCGTCTGGCCCGCAAAATGCGATTAAAAAGGTGATACGACCCTACGCTGTTTCACTATGGCAATTAACAGGTATTGCGAGGAACACATGGCAGTTACGGTAAGACCGCTACGCGAAGATGATTATTCTCAATGGCGACCGCTGTGGGATGGCTATACCCATTTCTATGAGTGCTATCTTGAGGAATCCGTTACCGCATCAACCTGGGAGAGGGCGCTCTCAGCGCAATCGTCGATGTTCTGCCGCGTGGTAGAGAAGGACGAAAAAGTGATCGGTTTCGCAATGTGTATTCTGCACGAAGGAACCTGGTCAACAGCGCCCATTTGCTACCTGGAAGATCTGTTTGTTGATGCTGTCGAACGCGGCGCGGGGGCGGGCAAAGCGCTTATAGATGCCCTGATTGCAGAAGGTAAGCGTGATGGGTGGTCAAAACTGTACTGGGTCACCCGGGAGAATAACCCGGCGCGTAAACTCTACGATCAATACGGTGAGGCCGACGATTACGTTCGCTATCGCCTTTCCCTTTAAGGCTAAAACGCCTGTGTTTGTATCACACTGTATCTGTTTTCCTGATACATACACAGGCTTGCAATAAACCCGCTTTCGCACATATCCGCTATACATTGAGGTGTTGTTATATCCCCGTGAATTGAACTTAATCGGAGATACCAAATATGTTCAGCAAACTCGCTTACTCGACCCTTGCTCTGACCGTTTCTCTTGGCACCGTGATGTCCTGTCAGGCCGAAGTCACCGGCACCAGCTTCACGGCAGCCTTTGACCACCCGCAGCAAATTAACGCCGGCGACCTTAACGTCGGGTATGTCGACATCGGCCCGAAAGACGGTCAACCGGTCATTTTATTACACGGCTGGCCCTACGATATTCACAGCTATGCTGAAGTCGCTCCCGCACTCGCGGCAAAAGGTTACCGTGTCATTGTGCCTTCTCTGCGCGGCTACGGTACCACTCGCTTCCTGTCAGCTAAAACCCCGCGCAACGGCCAGCCGTCTGCGATGGCGAAAGATATTGTTAATCTGATGGACGCCCTGAATATTAAACAGGCCGTATTTGCAGGCTACGACTGGGGTGCCCGCACCGCGGATATCGTTGCGGCGCTGTGGCCAGAACGCGTTAAGTCGCTCGTTTCGGTGAGTGGGTATCTCATCAGCAGCCAGCAGATTGGCAAACAACCGTTGCCGCCAAAAGCAGAGCAGCAGTGGTGGTATCAGTTTTACTTCGCCACCGAGCGCGGTGCGGAAGGCTACGCTAAAAACACGCATGACTTTGCCCGTTTGATCTGGTCGCAGGCCTCACCGGACTGGAAATTTAGCGATGCAACCTTCAACGCCAGCGCCAAATCGCTCGATAATCCGGATCACGTCGCGGTGACGCTCAGCAATTACCGCTGGCGCTTAGGGCTGGAAAAAGGTGAGCGCAAATACGACAGCTACGAGCAAAAACTGGCCGCGCTGCCGAATATCACCGTACCAACGATCACCATCGAAGGCGGAAATAACGGGGCACCGCATCCGGCACCACAGGCCTACGCGGGTAAATTTACCGGTAAGTATGAACACCGCACCTTTGGGGCGACAGTGGGTCACAATCCGCCTCAGGAAGATCCGCAGGATTTCGTTAACGCTGTGGTCGACGCAGATAAACTCTGAAATGTGCTATTTTCAATACGTTACCCTTCAGTCTGGAGATTTCGGTGGAGCATATTGACCATATCCTTGTCGTCGATGACGATAGGGATATTCGTGAACTGATTGTCGACTATCTCGTTAAGTCCGGTTATCGCGCCTCCGGCGCGGCCAACGGCAAGGAGATGCGCGCCGTGCTGGATAAACAGCATATCGACCTGGTGGTGCTGGACGTCATGATGCCCGGCGATGACGGTCTTACGCTGTGTCGGCAACTGCGTGTCGGCAAACATAAAGATCTGCCTATCCTGATGCTGACGGCGCGTAATGAGGAGACGGACAGGATCCTGGGGCTGGAGATGGGGGCGGATGATTACGTTGTGAAGCCTTTTGTTGCGCGCGAATTGCTGGCGCGAATCAAAGCGATTTTACGCCGTTTTCGTACAATGCCGCCCAATTTACAGGTAACAGAAGCAGGGCGACTGGTGACGTTTGGTGAATGGGAGCTCGATACCGTTGCCCGCCACCTGATAGACCCGGAAGGGGTGATTGTGGCGCTCAGCGGGGCGGAGTATCGCCTGCTGCGCGTTTTCCTCGATCATCCTCAGCGCGTGTTGACTCGCGATCAGCTGCTCAACCTGACGCAGGGGCGCGACGCCGAACTGTTTGAACGTTCTATCGATCTGCTGGTCAGCCGGGTACGTCAACGCCTGAATGAAGATGCGCGTACACCCGCCTATATTAAAACCGTGCGCAGCGAGGGCTATGTGTTTACCATGCCGGTCACGATCAAAGAGGCGAACGAATGAGGTTCTGGCCACGCTCACTGTTGGCCCGTTTGCTGATCATTGTGCTTCCCGGCCTGTTGCTGGCCAACGCCCTGAGCCTGACGCTGGTCATGATAGAACGAATGCACAGCGCCCGCACGGTGATGCTCGGTAACCTGGAATACGATGTCGCGACCAGCGTGGCCATTTTAGACCGCTTACCGGCCACTGAACGGGCGGCGTGGCTGCCGCGCCTTGAGCGGGGTAACTATCGTTATATCCTCGGTCCGGGTGAGCCGGGCAACGCACCGACGGATAAGCGTTCCCAGGATGCCATCCGTACCTTAAAAGCGACACTGGCAGCACAATACCCGCTCAGCTTTACGGCTGTTCCTGGCGCCATTTCACATATCCAGGCACATCTTACGTTACACGACGGTGCGCCGTTGACCATTGATCTGATCCCGCGCATGCCACCGGTCGCCAGCTGGCTGCCCGTTGTTCTTATCCTGCAACTGTTGCTGCTCGCGGCCTGCTCCTGGTTTGCCGTGCGGCAGGTTGTGCGGCCTTTTTCACAGTTTACCCGCGCGGTTGACGCCCTGGAACCGGCGGCCAATACGCCAATGACCGAGAAAGGGCCGCTTGAGGTACAACGGGCTGCCCATGCCTTCAACGCCATGCAGGCACGTATTCAGTCTTATCTCCGGGAACGTGCGCAGATTCTGGCCTCCATTTCGCACGATCTCCAGACGCCGATTACCCGCATGAAGCTGCGGGTCGAAATGGCGGAACAACCTGAACTGCGCGACAAGCTAATGGATGACCTTGATAATATGTCGCGTCTGGTGCGCGAGGGGATTGCCTATGCCCGGTCATCAGAATCACTGGAAGAGACATCGCTGAAGCTGGAACTTAATGCCTGGATAAACAGCATCGCCTGTGATTATCAGGACATCGGTAAACACGTGCAATTTCAGGCGGGCGAATCCCGTTTGCCGATTGTGACGCGTCCGCAGGCGCTTCGCCGGGTGATGACCAACCTGCTGGATAACGCCCTGAAATTTGGCGAGCGCGCCAACATTGTCATTGATGATTCATCCGCCAGTGAGGTGGTGATCCACATTATAGATGGCGGCCCGGGAATACCCGATGCCGAACTGGAGGCCGTATTGCAGCCGTTTTATCGGGTTGAAACATCGCGCAACCGTGATACCGGTGGAACCGGACTGGGTCTGGCAATTGCTGCGCAACTGACCGCACAGCTGGACGGCAAGCTGAAGCTGGCGAACCGCGCCGAGGGCGGGCTGGATGTCTCCGTTACGCTCCCACGACGTTAATTGTATGGCTTTGTATCTGCCTTCCGGGAAGATACAGAGCCAGACAAAACCCGCGCTTTTACACATATCCTGAACACATCCGCACGATGAAATAGCCTCACTGCAGCGTCGCAGGACTTGTATCGTGAGGTCTCTATGTTTTTGATAATTGCTTTTCTGGGCGGGATGATAAGCCTGCTCAGTCCATGTACGCTCCCGGTTATTCCCCTCCTGTTTGCCGGTTTTCAGGGGCAAAGACGACATATTATGGCACTGCTCGCGGGGATGATCGTGATGTTCACCCTGGTTGCGATGGTTGTCACCGTCGCCAGCGAGTGGATAGCTGAAGCCACCGTCGTTGGACGCTGGATCGCGCTTATCATTCTGGCTACGGCCGCGCTGGCGTTAATTTTTCCCTCCTTTGCCCAGCGAATTGCCGGGCCAGCAGTCAGCGCGGGAAACGTCCTGAACACCCGAAGCGGACAAACACGCGGCATGGCATCTGCTTTTCTGGCCGGGCTGGCGGTCGGGTTGCTCTGGTCCCCCTGCGCAGGTCCCATTCTGGGGGCGATATTCAGCCTTAATATTGCGGGACATTCAGCCATCGCGACAGGGGCGTTACTTGCCGCCTACGGCAGTGGATGCGCGTTAATGCTGGGTTTACTCGTTCTCGGAGGCCGCACGCTGATGGCACCTCTGAGAGCAAAATCGGCGCTGATGGCGAAGCTTCGCCAGGGGGCTGGCGTGGTGATGTTAGCGGCTGTCGTCTTTAACGCGACCGGAATGACGTCTGTTCTGAAAGGCGCAAATGGGGTGGCGGACCGTCTTGAAACCACGCTGCTGAATCTGGCAAAACCCGCTACACAAGCGGTGAAGCTCCAGCCGGTGGTGATGACCGAGCCGAGTAGCCAGCTGCCGTCGTTGAGCGGTGGAACAGGGTGGATAAACGGTGACACTGTCACGTCTGAATCACTGCGCGGGAAGGTGGTCCTGATTGATTTCTGGACCTGGGACTGCATTAATTGCCAGCATACGCTTCCGCATGTGCGCGACTGGGCCACAAAGTATCAGTCGCAAGGTCTGGTCGTGATTGGGGTTCATACCCCGGAATATCCGTGGGAGAAACCGATTTCGTCGGTAAAAAATGCGGTGAATAAATGGCAGCTGCCGTATCGGGTTGTGACGGATAATAATTACCAAATCTGGAATGTTTTCGGCAACCAGTACTGGCCAGCGCATTATTACTTTGATGCTAAAGGGCAGCTGCGCTACACCTCCTTTGGGGAGGGAAATTACGATAAACAGGAACAGGTGATTCAACAGCTGCTGAAAGAAGCCCGTTCCTGATTACCGCCTCAGGGTTGACGCTGAGCAACCATAAACAACCGAGGAAAAGCCAGCAGTATCTGCCCGTTTTCCTGGAGCGGATACTGCTCTTCCAGTAGTTCATGGTAGCGTTTCAGGAAACGTTTCTGTTCGTGCTCGTTCAGTTCCTGGAGCCATGGGCGTAACCCGGTGGCGCTGACCCAGTCAATGATGGCCTGATGCGAGCGCATTTTATGGAAATAGGTCGTCCGCCAGATATCCACCTCACACCCGGCTTCGGACAAAATGTCATAGTAGGCATGGACCCCAGGCAGCGGTTCTCTACCGCGGTCAGGATAGTCTTGCTCCAGGGCCACTTCGCGCATGGCTACGTGAGTAGGCTCAAGCCAGTTGTCCGGCATCTGGATCGCCAGGACGCCATTAAGCGCGAGGAGAGAAACAAGGTGAGGCAGAAGATCGTAATGGTCTGGAACCCATTGCAATGACGCATTGGCATAAATCAAATTCAGCGCCTGGTCCGGCTTATACTGGCGGATATCGGACTCAACAAATCGGCAGCCCTGCAGCGCACTGCGCGCCTCTTCCAGCATGGCAGGCGAGTTATCGACCCCGGTAATCTGTGCGTTCGGCCAGCGATGGCGCAACAGCGCCGTGCTGTTTCCCGGACCACAGCCCAAATCGGCGAGGGTGGCGACGTCATCCAGTGGGATTCTGGCGAGTAGCTCAGCGGCAGGACGCGTGCGTTCAGCACCGTATTGCAGATAAAGAGAAGGGTTCCAGTCGGCCATCTTTAGATCTCCTTTTTGCGTGTACCAGCAAGGATAGCACAGGCCGGCACCTGCACCGGGACAGGTGCCGCAACAAGGTCACATTACAGAATGCCTTTCAGTGCAACATGATAGAGCAGCATGATGGTTTTCCCGTCGACAATCATGCCCGTTTCAATGCCCCGCAAAGCGTCCTCAAAGGGGAGCTCCAGCACGTCGATATCCTCACCCTCCGCTTTGATACCGCCGCCTGCGCTGGTTTTATCCTTTGGCTGATATTCGGCAAGGTAGAAGTAGAGTTTCTCCGTAACGGAACCCGGGCTCATATAGGCTTCAAAGATTTTCTGCACGCTCGACACCTTAAACCCGGTCTCTTCTTCCGCTTCTGCCTTTATTCGGCTCTCTGGATCCATATTGTCGAGCAGGCCCGCAGCAGCCTCGATCAGATCACCCTGATGACCATTGATAAAGACCGGGAAACGGAACTGGCGAGTCAGAATCACCGTTTTTTTATCACGGTTGTAGAGCAGAATAGTCGCGCCATTCCCCCGGTCATAAACTTCACGGGTTTGTCGCTGCCATTCGCCATCGCGTCGTTGATGGTCAAAGGTATATTTTTTGAGTAAGTACCAGTTATCTGACAATATTTCATCGTTAATGATGCGCACATCTGCACGTTTCGATTGCACGTTTTGTCCTCCTTACGTAGAGTAACGATTAATAACAGCATTAACGTGCAGTTTCAAGATTTATCATGCAATATCAGGAATCCAGAATGCTCACCAGTCAGCGAAAACAATTGATACTTGAGAAGCTCGGCGCCGAAGGCCAGGTCCAGTCTAAAGCGCTCAGCATTCTCTTTGATGTCTCTGAGGACACCATCCGGCGTGATTTACGCGAGCTGGCGGCAGAAGGGCGTTTACAGCGTGTTCACGGCGGTGCGCTGCCGTCGTCTTCCGCTATTGTGCCTTTTGCAGAGCGTCAGTCCGTTAAAATGGATGCCAAAAGAAAGGTGGCGCAGAAGGGCGCGCAGCTGATTTCTTCGGGCCAGGTAGTGATCATTGACGGTGGAACGACCACCTCTGAACTGATTACTTTCTTACCGCCTGATTTGCGTATTACCGTGGTGACGCACAGTCCGAGCATTGCTCTGGGGCTGGTTAATCATCCCGCTATTGAAGTGATTCTGATTGGCGGCCGTTTGTATAAACACTCAATTGTTGCAGTCGGCGCGGCGGCCATCGAAGGTATCGAAAACATTCATGCCGATCTGTTCTTTATGGGCGTGACCGGGATCCATCCGGAAGCAGGGCTGACCACGGGCGATTTCGAAGAGGCGTGCATCAAACGTGCATTTTCCGGCAGAGCGGCCGAGACGGTTGTTCTGGCTTCACCGGAAAAAATCAATACGGCGTCATCGTTTGTGATTGGCGACGTATCCTTAGCGAATACGCTTGTCGTCGAAGACGATACCGATCGTGGCTGGGTGCATACGCTATCCGAAAAAGGGGTATCGGTCGTACTGGCTTCCTCATGAGCCAGTCAGATGACTGACTGGCACGGTCATCGTTAAGCCTGAGGAATGCTCTCCAGCGTAGTATAAATCGTGAGGCCAAGTTCCCTGGCCACTTCAATGTCCATATCCGCCCCCTTAGACGCACCGGCAATCCGATAAATCGCATCGCATTTTGCGATGAGCCGGTGAGCTACGGGGTAAAGCATTGATTCTGCGATGTCATCTCCCAACGATGTCGAGCCTGCGGCCTTCGCCAGTGGCAGAGCCAGCCATTCGCCAATGACCGGAACGTGACCACGCTGGTATACGGCTAATGCGGCGTTTTCGAGACGCGCAAGATTCTCATCAATGCGCGCCTGAAGGCCATCGGTGCCGCTTCGATAGGGACCGGCAATTAAAATGAGCTGTTGTGTCATAGATACCTCTGTCAGTGTGATTGCATGAAGTTGCACGTTTGTAGACGATATCTTACGAAATTACCGCCGCGTTTTGAAAGTATTTCGTGCATTTTCGTGCAAAAACATGCATGGCAGAGCATTTGATCACTTAGACAGAAGGGCTATTGTTATGAAGCCGAACGCCTCCGTCCAACGAACATCCAACGCAGGTAATCGTATAGCCAGTTAAACAGCATTGTGTATGGCAGGAAAAACAGCACCAGCCCAATCTCAACGAAAAATGCCTCAGTGATGGGTAAATCCAGCATAACCATCGCAACGGGGATTAAGGTGATGATCAGTCCTGTTTCAAAACCCACCGCATGGATAGCACGAACAAGGAAGGTTCGTTGAAAGCGGTATTTTTTCTGCAGCGAGTCAAAGAGTTTATTAAAAACAAAATTCCATGCCGTCGCGGTCAGTGCAGATATCACGGACAGCGATCCAGACTGGAGTATCGAAACGTTCATCAACCAGGCAAGCGACAGCGCGATGATAACGTTAGCTATGACTTCAAAAATGACAGCATGGAAGATTCGTTCTTTAACGCTTTTATTTAATTCAATTTCCATTTGCTCAGGGCTGCGTTTTCCAAAAGCTGAAGTATATCAGGCATCGTTCAACTCTTTCTAAACATGCAGGATTGAAACTCTGAGCAAAAGCGGAAGGCACTGTGAGATGGTCAACGGAGACGCTTTCAGAGGGTATCAGCATTCAGGTCAACGTAGCCATGAAACGCCAGATTTCGCCTTACTTAATGCAAGTACGCATAATGTATATTATGTTAAATTGAGTATGAGGCCCGTAATGAAGCCAACAAAAGCTTCATAGTTGCCTTCCCTTCTACTATCGCTTATCGAGATACTTATTAAAAAATGCCGTGATGCTCTTGAGCGGAATCTTTTCCATACGATCATATAAATCAACATGTGTGCCTAATCGCTGAGTATTCAAATGTTTAATGTTTTATCCCGTCGACTGCAACACTGTAACAAGGTGGCCGTCAACATAAACAATGCCGCCCCGACGCAGCTGCAACAGATCAAGACGCAGCTGGCCGAAGAAATGGGTAAGCCTGTAGGCCTACATACCATGGGTATTCCGGCGGCGGTCAGTACGCTCGGGGTGATTGTCAGTTTCGCCATTCCGCAGCTGTGGCTGGGTTACGGCATACTTACCGCACTCGACCAGCCAGCCGAGCGCGTATTCGTGTGGGTTGTGCTGGTCGCCCTGCTGTTCGCTGGCCTTAACGGTGTGACGATGTTTATGATTGGCAAAGGCAGCATGCGCGCTGTGCGGTTACATTTTACGCTGGCGGTGATAAGCCTTTTGTTAACAGCAGCTTATCTGCTTGCCGCGCTGATCGAGAGTACTTCTCCGGGCGTCAGTCTGACCGCGGCGCTAGTGAGTATCGTCATGTTACTGCTTAGCGGCAGCTGTATTTTTTCCACCGCCTTTTATAAGATGCTGCTGTTTACTCTGCATAACAGAGCCTGGCGCAAGCTTATCAGCCAGGCGCGTTAAGCATTCATCTCGCAAAAATCCCGCCATTACAGCGGGATTTTTTTATGGCTTTTTATGCCTGCGCAACCAAATCAACTTGTAAGCCGCAGGAATGATAAACAGCGATAACAGCGGCGCTGTGATCATCCCGCCGATCATGGGCGCCGCTATCCGGCTCATGACTTCCGAACCGGCACCGGTCCCCCAAAGTATTGGCAGCAGGCCCGCAATGATCACCGCGACGGTCATTGCCTTTGGCCGCACACGGAGCACGGCACCATGATAAAGTGCTTCATCAAGCCCTTGTTCTGTGAACGTTTCCCGACGGGACAGTTCCGGTTGCGCTTCAATGGCATGACGTAAATACATCAGCATAACGACCCCAAATTCCGCTGCGACCCCGGCCAGGGCGATAAATCCGGTTCCGGTTGCGACTGACATATGGAAACCCTGCCAGTAGAGAAACCATATTCCACCGACCAGGGCGAACGGCAGACTCATCAGGATCAGCATTGCTTCATCCACGCGACGGAACGCCAGGTACAGTAAAATGAAGATGATCATCACCGTCATCGGTACCATCAGTTTCAGCTTCTTATTGGCATGTTCGAGAAGCTCAAATTGTCCGGAGAAAGACACGCTGGTACCTGGCATCAGCTTCACGTTCTGACTGATGGCCGTCTTAATGTCGTTCACCACCGATACCATATCCCTGCCCCGTGCATCGATGTAAATCCAGCTGGCTGGCCGGGCATTCTCCGTTTTCAACATCGTGGGGCCGGAAACAACCTTAATATCAGCCACATCGACCAGCGTGATCTGCTGTTTCATCGGCGTCAGGATAGGCATCTGTTTTAACGCATTCGGGCTGCTCCGGTAGTCCTGAGAATAACGAATATTGATCGGGTAGCGGGCGACGCCTTCCACCGTTTCACCTACCGTTGCGCCGCCAATGGCCGAAGAGACAAACAGCTGCACATCGCCCACCGTCATTCCGTAGCGGGCGGCTTTTTCCCGGTTAATATCCACATCAATGTAACGCCCGCCCTCCAGGCGTTCCGCCAGAGCAGACACCACGCCGGGCACCGTTTTGGCGACCGCCTCGATGCGCTGCGCCGTGGTGTCGATATCAGACAGAACGGTACCGGACACTTTGATACCTATCGGGCTTTTGATCCCGGTGGAGAGCATATCAATGCGGTTACGAATAGGCGGAACCCACAGGTTAGCCAGGCCAGGCAAACGAACGGTGTTATCCAGTTCGTCAATAATCTTGTCAATCGTCATGCCGGGCCGCCACTGATCCTCTGGTTTGAGCTGAATCGTGGTTTCCACCATTTCAAGCGGTGCGGAATCCGTTGCCGTTTCTGCCTTACCTGTCTTGCCGAAAACAGACGCCACTTCAGGCACCGTTTTGATGAGTTTGTCCGTGGTTTGCAGGAGCGCCGCCGTTTCTGCCGGAGACACACCGGGCAAGGTCGAGGGCATATACAGCAGGTCGCCTTCGTTGATCTTCGGTAAAAACTCACCGCCCACCTGGCTCAGCGGCCAGATAACCGTGAAGATAGATAAGGCTGCAACCAACAGGGTGGCTTTTGGCCAGTGGAGAACCCTGATCAGCAGCGGATGATAGGCGTTAATCAGCAGCCGGTTCAGCGGGTTACTGTTCTCTGCGGGGATTTTTCCGCGGATCCAGAAGCCCATCAGGATGGGGATAACGATGATGGCGAGCATGGCCGCCCCCGCCATGGAGTACGTTTTCGTGAAGGCCAGTGGACCAAACAGTCGCCCTTCCTGTCCCTCAAGGGTAAAGATGGGAATAAACGATAAGGTGATGATCAGCAGGCTGATAAACAGTGCGGGCCCCACTTCCACAGAGGCATTGGTGATCACCTTCCAGCGGGTGGCGTTGTCGATCTGCTCTTCCGGATGCTGATGATCCCACTCTTCCAGCCGTTTGTGCGCGTTTTCAATCATCACAATGGCCGCATCCACCATCGCACCGACGGCAATGGCAATGCCCCCCAGCGACATGATGTTGGCGTTCAGTCCCTGAAAATGCATCACAATAAAGGCAATACACAGGCCGAGCGGCAGAGAGACAATCGCCACCAGCGCAGAGCGGACATGCCAGAGGAACAGCGCACAGACGATGGCCACCACGATAAACTCTTCAATCAGCTTGCCGCTCAGGTTATCGATAGCTCTGTCGATTAACTGGCTGCGATCGTAGGTCGTCACAATCTCGACGCCTTCCGGCAGGCTGGCCTTCAACGTCTCCAGCTTATCCTTCACCGCCGTAATGACTTCACGCGCATTTTTGCCCGAGCGCAGGATCACCACGCCACCCGCCACTTCCCCCTGCCCGTTCAGCTCAGCAATACCGCGGCGCATTTCCGGCCCCGTTTGTACGCGAGCAACATCGCGCAGGTAAATCGGGACACCGTTCGCACCGGTTTTCAGCACGATATTATTGAAATCGTCTATCGTCTGTAGGTAGCCGCTGGCCCGGACCATATACTCTGCTTCCGCCATTTCAACCGACGATCCCCCTGCTTCCTGGTTCGACGACGCAAGGGCCTGCTTAACCTCCGGCAGGCTTATGCCGTACTGGGCCAGTTTTAACGGATTGACCTGGATCTGATACTGCTTAACCACGCCGCCAACCGATGCCACTTCAGCCACGTTGGGGATGGTTTTTAACTCAAATTTCAGGAACCAGTCCTGCAGAGAACGCAATTCTGCGAGATCGTGCTTACCGGAACGATCGACCAGCGCATATTCAAATATCCAGCCCACCCCCGTGGCATCCGGGCCGATTTCTGAACTCACACCAGCAGGCAGTTTGCCCTGAACCTGGTTCAGGTACTCCAGTACGCGCGACCGGGCCCAGTACAAATCAGTACCGTCTTCAAAAATGACATACACATACGAATCACCAAACTGAGAAAAACCGCGCACGGTTTTGGCACCGGGTACCGACAGCATGGTGGTAGTGAGCGGATAGGTCACCTGATTTTCAACTATCTGCGGGGCCTGGCCAGGATAGCTGGTTTTGATAATCACCTGAACGTCAGACAGGTCGGGCAAGGCATCGACCGGTGTGTTGATGATGGTCCATGCGCCCCAGATGCTAAGAAACAGCGCCCCCATCATCACCAGGAAACGGTTGGCGACGGACCGCCGGATAATCCATTCAATCATCATCGTCCCCTTAATGACCTGAATGCGTGTTGTCTGCTGTTTCAGCGTGACGCATGCGCTCCAGCGCGCCGGTAATATTGGCCTCGGAGTCAATCAGGAACAGACCGCTAACCACCACCGTCTCCCCTTCGTTGAGGCCTGAACCAATACCGGACTGCTGCTGAGATTCATGCAGAACGTGGATCGGTTTCGGCACAAAATGCCCCTCTTCATCGACGGTAATCACGCGCTGTTCCTTGCCGGTATCAATAACGGCCTGGGACGGGATCAACAGCATCTCCGGACTTTGCGTATTCAGTTTGAGATACGCATTCATGCCCGGTTTCAGACGCTCGTCTTTGTTGGAGACCTGCAGGCGCACCTGCAGCGTACGGGTGCTGGGATCCACGCTCGGCAGAAGGTTCCATTTTTCAACCGGGAAGGATTTATCAGGGTAAGCGGGTACTGAAATCTCAAACTGCGACGTGTCTTTCAGCAGATAAGCAATAGACTCAGGAACCGCCGCGCCGATCCAGACCGGATCCATCCCCTGAATTTGAGCGACCACCTTATCTTTTGAAATATTCATGCCGGTGCGCAGGTCAAACGCCGTGATCACCCCGTCAATGGGAGCCTTGATGGTAAATCGGGTCTGGATAGTTCGGGTCGACCGTAGCTTCTGAATATCTTCATCCGGCATCCCGGCCAGCCGAAGACGTTCAAGTACGCCTTTGATTTGCACAGGCGTTCCACCGGTACCGGATAACAGCAAAAACTCACTCTGCGCCTCTACCCAGTCCGGAATGGTGATATCAATCAGCGGCGTGCCTTTCCTGACATGGTCGCCGGTCGTCAACGGGTATACTTTCTCAACGAAACCTTCCGCCCGCGCCTGCACAATAACAAACTGATAG
This sequence comes from Enterobacter sp. ZOR0014, assembly GCF_000798855.1. Classification (NCBI taxonomy): domain Bacteria; kingdom Pseudomonadati; phylum Pseudomonadota; class Gammaproteobacteria; order Enterobacterales; family Enterobacteriaceae; genus Enterobacter; species Enterobacter sp. ZOR0014. Next base: position 50,291 of record NZ_JTLF01000304.1, read on the forward strand.
TCGTTATAACTGACATTGGCAGGGATCGTCTGGCTATAATTCAGCGTTCCGCGAGTGACTTTTTGCGTTTTTAACCCCAGGTTCTGGACCTGCGTGGGGTCAATGCGTATTCCGGCACCGCTTTTATCATCATTTTCATCCGCATATTTTGGCACCAGATCCATATCCATAAACGGTGATTTGCCAGGTTTATCGAATTTAACGTCTGGCTTCATCGGGTCATACCAGAAAAGTACCTTTCTTTCAGAAACCTGATTTTCAGGTTTTGCAGAGGCGTGAATATGCTGCCATGCCGTGACGGATATCAGCCCTCCTGCAATAAGGCTGCTGACTATCATGGCAGCGTATTTTATTTTTAAAGATGCCATGCTACTTCTCGCTATTTAATGCTCTTCAGTAAAGAGATATTGCCCTGCTGGACAAACGAAAAATCAACGTGGCTACCGACTTTCAGGGCCGAAATACTCTCGTCAGCCTGAAGAAAGGTGAAGCGCATCATCATCGCGGGCCAGCCCACCGCCGGGATAGCATCATGGGCAATAGTGACTTTTTTACTCGTGAGATCAATATCCTTGATAATGCCGGTCCCCTTAATAATCTGCTCTGAGGTTCCGTCACTGGCAACATTCATTCCTGCGTGCTGATGAACCTCGGCCTGAAGGCTGGCAGAAAACATTACGGCGATCGCACCGAGGACAACGGTTTTAAGTGAATTACGCATTTTTACTTTCCTGTTTAATTAAATGAATTTATTCGACCCAACCGCCACCCAGTGCGGTGAAGAGCGTTATTTCATTCACCTGACGGGCATAAATAAGGTCGAGAAGAGTTTGCTGCGTGGAGAACAGAGAACGTTCTGCATCAAGCACTTCGATATAGCTCACCGCACCGCTGGAATATAACCCTCTGGCACGTTGCAGGGTGATATTTAGCGAATCAAGATACCGCTGCTGGGCATTAATTTGCTGGTTAATACTTTCCCGCAGCGCGAGCGCGTCAGCAACCTGTTTAAAGGCGGACTGAATTTTTTGTTCGTAATTCACAACCGACTGCTGCTGGCGAATTTCAGCCAGCTTCAGGTTGGCTTTATTTCTGCCTGCATTAAACAGGGGGATATCAATTTTAGGGATAAAATTCCACATCCCACTGCCCGTTGTGAAAAGGCTGGAGAGTTCCGTGCTGCCCGTTGAAAGTCCGCTGGTCAGTGAAATGGACGGGAAAAAGGCAGCACGTGCCGCACCGATATTCGCATCGGCCGCTTTAAGCTGATACTCCGCCTCCATAATATCCGGGCGCTGCAGCAGTATCGCTGATGAAAGATGAGGCGGCAGCCTGACCGGCGCAATATCGCTGGCGTTCATGCCGCTGTTGCCCGGCAGTGCGCGATACGTTCCGAGGACCAGCTGCAGGGCATTATTGGCCTGCGCCAGTTCACCCTCTCTTTTGGCTATCTCTGCCTGAGTGCTTTCAATCTGCCCCCGGGCCTGCTCCAGCGCCAGGACGTTTGTACTGCCGGTCACCAGCTGTTGCTCAACGAACGCGTAAGACTGCTGGTAATTCTTCAGCGTCTCCTGCGCAATACGGCGTTGTTTATAGGCCAGCTGCTGGTTGAAATAGCTCTGCGACACGTTAGAAATGAGCAGAATATGCACCGCACGACGGGCTTCTTCGCTGGCAAAAAAGTTTTGTCTGTCAGCCTCGCTCATGTTCCTGAGCCTGCCGAAGAAATCGAGTTCATAGCTTACTGCAAGACCTGCGTCGTATTGCTGCGAGGCAGGTTTGTCACTTTTCAGACCGCCGCTATAGGTGATACCCGAGGAGGCATTCAGCTGAGGATAACGATCCGCATCCGTCACCGTGAACTGCGCCCGGGCTTCTTCAACCTTCAGGGCGGCCATTTTTAAATCGCGGTTGTTTTCCAGGGCTTCGCTGATCAGCCCAACGACCTGGGGGTCGACAAAAAAGTGACGCCAGCCGGTATCCTGATACCCCGCCACCGCAGGTGTCAGGCCATTTCGGGATAACGAAAACTGCTGGGGTACCGGTGACGCGGGTCGCTGGTACTCAGGCGCCAGCGAGACGCAGCCTGCCAGGAAAAATACCGTACTGATGCTAAGTCGTTTTAACAGGAACATAATGGTTCAAATGAAGTCCAGAGTATTTTTAGGGTCACTCTACTGAACGCATCCTGTTTGACGGGTGACAGGATAATGACAATGTTGTCATTTTTAACGTAAGTCATTGTTAACGGCCGCGAGCACAATAGAATGTCGTCAGCAGCCAGTCAGGGGAGCAAGATGAAAATACTGATCGTCGAAGACGAAATGAAAACCGGTGAATACCTCAGCAAAGGGCTGACTGAAGCGGGGTTTATCGTGGACCACGCTGACAATGGCCTCAACGGTTACCATCTCGCCATGACTGCGGAATACGATCTGCTGATTCTGGATATTATGCTTCCCGACGTGAACGGCTGGGATATTGTCCGCATGCTGCGTTCGGCCGGGAAAGGAATGCCCATACTGCTCCTCACGGCGCTCGGCACCATTGAACACCGGGTCAAAGGGCTTGAGCTGGGTGCGGATGATTATCTGATTAAGCCTTTTGCCTTTGCTGAACTTCTCGCCCGGGTAAGAACGCTGCTGAGGCGCGGAAATACGGTGATTGCGGAAAGCCAACTTAAGGTGGCTGACCTGACGGTTGACCTCGTGTCGAGAAAAGTGAGCCGGGCGGGGAATCGCATCCTGTTAACCAGTAAGGAATTCAGCCTGCTGGAGTTTTTCCTGCGTCATCAGGGAGAAGTGCTGCCCCGCTCCCTGATTGCCTCTCAGGTGTGGGACATGAACTTTGACAGCGATACGAACGCCATTGATGTGGCGGTAAAACGGCTTCGGGCAAAAATCGATAACGATTATGAACACAAGTTGATCCAGACGGTGCGAGGTGTGGGCTATATGCTGGAGGCGCCGGATGCGCATTAAGCCTTTCAGACGCCCTTTTTCGCTGGCTCTTCGGCTGACCTTTTTTATCAGTCTCTCCACGATCCTGGCGTTTTTCGCCTTCACGTGGTTTATGGTGCATTCCGTTGAAAAGCACTTTGCTGAGCAGGACATCAGCGATCTGCAGCAAATCAGCACCGCGATGCACCGTATCCTCCAATCTCCTGCCGAACCCGAGCGGAAGAAAATCAGTAAACTCAACGAGTCGATCGCCAGTTACCGCAACGTTGCCGTTCTGCTTGTGGATCCGCAGGGAAATACCCTGTTCAGCTCGGCACACGGGGCAGCATTACGCCCTGCGATGAATACACCGGATTTTAACGAGCACCGTCGCGCCCAGGATGTCTTTCTCTGGACGGTGGAGGACTCTGCTGCTCCCATGCACGCGGGGCCCGACATGAAAATGGATACGTACCGGATTATCGCCTCGTCAGGCACGGCGACATTGCAGGGCAAATCGCAGGAATACGTGATGCTGATTGGCCTCTCCATTAATTTTCATCTCCACTACCTGGATGCCCTGAAGAAGAATCTCTTCGCGATTGCCGCGGCAATCAGTCTGCTGATTATTGTTGTCATTCGTATTGCGGTACGCCAGGGCCATCTGCCTCTGCGTAACGTCAGCACCGCCATTAAAAATATCACCTCAGAGAATCTCGACGCGCGACTTGAACCGTCCCGCGTGCCCGTTGAGCTGGAACAGCTGGTGATCTCTTTCAACCATATGATTGAAAAAATTGAAGATGTCTTTACCCGCCAGGCCAATTTTTCCGCCGATATCGCGCATGAGATCAGAACGCCTGTTACCAATCTGGTGACGCAAACGGAAATTGCGCTGAGCCAGAACCGTTCTCAGAAGGAGCTGGAAGATGTGCTGTATTCCAGTCTCGAAGAGTACAACCGAATGACCCGGATGGTCAGCGACATGCTGTTCCTGGCGCAGGCGGATAATAATCAGCTCATCCCGGACCGGGCGATCTTTGATTTGCGCGCTGAAGTCATGAAAGTGTTCGATTTCTTCGAAGCCTGGGCGGAAGAACGTAACGTCACGCTGAAATTTAACGGAATGCCCTGCCTGACAGAAGGCGATCCGCAGATGTTCAGAAGGGCGATTAACAATCTGTTATCCAATGCCCTGCGCTATACGCCTGAAGGAAAAGCGGTGACCGTCTCACTCCGAGAGCAGGAAAACAATGTTGAACTGGTGGTTGCCAACCCCGGCGCGCCGATCCCGGAAGAACATCTGCCAAGGCTGTTTGACCGCTTTTACCGGGTGGATCCATCAAGACAGCGTAAAGGCGAAGGCAGCGGCATCGGCCTTGCCATCGTGAAATCCATCGTCAGCGCCCATCACGGAAAAATCCGTGTGGAATCCGATGCGGTATCGACGCGCTTTATACTTTCCGTGCCGAAGAAAACCGTTTAAGCGGTCAGCGAACCGGCTGACACACTTCCAGCACCTTCTCCCTGAGCCACCGGTGCGCGGGATCCTTTTCCATGCGCGGATGCCACATCTGTGAGACGGTAATGCTCCGGGTTTTAAACGGCAGTTCAAAGACGTGTACGCGTTCTGACATGGGCTGATTGAGCAAATACAGCGCCGGGACCATGGCAATCAGATCGGAGGCCAGCGCCACGGATAACGCCGTCGGGAAACCAGGCACAACGCTGGCGACGTTACGTTTCATCCCGCGTTCCGCCAGCGCGTCATCGACAAAACCGTGTAACGATCCGTCGGGCGAGGCCACCACATGCCCCCAGGAGATATAATCCTGCAGGCTAACTGACGGGCGCGAAGCCAGTGGATGCCCCTGGCGCACTGCGCCAACAAACCTGTCCTGAAACAGCCGTTGCAGACGTATTTCAGGCCCCATATTGCTCTGCACGCCGATTTCCAGATCGACAAGCCCCTCTCGCAGATAGCGCGATGTTTTTTCAGGTTTCGGGGAGAAACGGATACAAACGTCGGGGGCAACACTCGCGACTGCGGCAATAAGCAATGGCCCAAACGCCACCACAAAACCGTCGTTGGCTCTGATGGTGAACAGGCGCGCCAGATTCTCGACCTTCAGCGTATCGCTGGAGGGCTGGAGCACCGCCCTCGCCTCGTGTACGGCGTTGCGGGCGCGATCCCGTGTGGCTTCCGCCCAGGGGGTCAGCACCATCTGACGACCCGCCCGAACCAGAATAGGATCGCCGGTGACCTCCCGCAGCCTGCTCAGGGTTCGGCTCATGGCGGAGGTGCTCAGGTTTAAGCGTCGCGCCGCGCCCGCCACGCTGGCTTCGGCCAGCAGGACATCGAGCGCGACAAGCAGATTAAAGTCAGGATCGGTCACGAGGAATCCTCAGATAAGGCGTTATATGCAACGATTTAGTGCAAATGCTGCGTCTTCCGCCCTGTATACCTGATGATTATAGTTTCGTCATTACTATTCTTTTTCTGGAGTAACGACGATGACGCTATTTTCAAACCTGCCCGGCGATGAAGGTTTATCCGGGCATGAGCGCGCCCGGGTCCTGGCCGCCGTGATGACCACCACGCTGATGGGGGTCTTTGACGGGACGATGATCAACATCGCGCTCCCCTCCATGGCAAGCGCAATGCAGGTTCCTGCCAATGTTGCTGTCTGGTTCGCCAACGGTTATTTGCTGTCAGCGGCCATGACCCTCGCCATCTTTGCCGCGCTGGCGGCGCGCGTGGGCTATCGCCCGGTGTTTCTGGCCGGGCTTGCTACCTTTACGCTTACCTCTCTCGGCTGCGCGCTGGCGAAGACCCCGGATGTGCTGATCGGAATGCGTATTCTGCAGGGCATCGGCGGCGCGGCCACCCTGAGCATCGCCCCGGCAATCCTGCGATCCGTTTTTCCCGGCAGACTGCTTGGCCGCGTTCTGGGGCTGCACGCCCTGCTCATCGCCTCCAGCACGGCGATAGCCCCGGTGCTGGGCGGAACGATTCTGAACGCGCTGAGCTGGCAATGGCTGTTCGCCATTAACCTTATTCCAGGCTGCATCGCCCTGCTGCTGGCATGGCACGCTTTACCGAAGGAATCAGCGGGTGATAAATCCTCCTTTGATGCGCCAGGCGCGGTGCTCTCCGCAACATTTCTGGGAGCCACGATCATGACGGCCAACAGTCTTCAGCGCGTCACGCAGCACATTAATCACGAAGCCATCGGCTGGGGACTTCTCGCGCTGATGAGCGCCCTCGCCTTTATCTGGCGGATTCGGCGGGCAAGTCACCCTTTATTTCCGCCCGTCATATTCCAAAACGGACGCTTTACCCTCGCTGCGCTAACCTCGCTGGCCTCGTTTGTGAGCCAGGGCATCACCTTTGTCGCGCTGCCGTTCCTGTTTCAGAGCGTGTATGGCTACAGTCCGGTGGTTTCTGCGCTGCTCTTTACCCCGTGGCCGATAGGTATTGTGCTGATTGCGCCGCACGCGGGGCGTTGGGCTGATACGATTTCCGCGCCGCTGATTTCGACCCTTGGGCTGATGATATTTGTCGGTGGGTTGGTTCTGCTGGCGACCCTGCCTGAAAGCCCATCCGTATGGAACATCTGCCTGCGCAGCCTGGTTTGCGGGATAGGGTTTGGCTGCTTCCAGAGCCCCAATAACCGGGAAATGCTCGCTAACGTGGCGCGAGACTATGCCAGCTATGCCTCCGGCGTGTTGTCTATCGTCAGGACATTCGGCCAATGTCTCGGCGCCGCTACGGTAGGCGTGCTGCTGGCGGCAACAACCGGCCAAACCCTTGATGACCGGATCGTGCATGTTGCGCTGTGGATCGCCGTCATAGCCTCGACGGGCGCCGTGTTGTTTAGCGCGAGCAGGCTGCGCCCGGCGGCGCTACACTTGCACGGGCCTACAAGATAATATGCAATATATTGATTTTAATGAACAATGTAGGCCGGGTAAGCGCAGCGCCACCCGGCAAGAAAGGCGTCTCGTTTATTTACTCCAGCGCCAGCAGCGCAAAGCTCGCCAGCCAGTGCCCGCCGCTGTAGTGGCTGCCGACAACATGCTCTACGCTTGCCATCAGGTGTTTCGCCACCGAATCACGCAGCGCCTGCTGCGCCGGATGGTTTGCGGGAAGCGCTTTTGCGATATGCTTCATACACCAGGCGCGGCTCAGGTTTAACCCGTCCAGATGGGCAATTTTCGGGTCGGTACGGTCACTCACTTGCGCCGGGCTCATCAGGGCTGCAACGGCGCCCACCTCCGGCAGAAACGCGTCGAACCAGGCCGGGAAGTCATCTGCCACCTTGCTCATCAGCAACGCTTCTGTCAGCGCACCGGAAATATACTCATCACCGCCGGGCTCGTAGTGCGCCGGGTAGCGCGTGTCGGCGAGATAAAACCGTTCCGCTGATGCCAGAATAGCCTGCTCAAGCCCGCTGTCACTCACTGTACGCGCATAGTCGAGTGCCAGCGCCAGAGCAAACGCCGTGTTGTAATGCGTCCCGACGCGGATCGGATAGGTGAGCTTGCCGAGGTAATCCACCAGACGATTGCGAATATCCTGCGTTAACGGTTCAAGCGTCTGATACCAGCCTGCGGCGTGCGGCAGCGAAGACTGTTTCAGTTCCTGGGCCAGCGCCAGCAGCCAGCCGTAGCCATACGGGCGCTCAAACGAGGCGCGGAACGGCGCAGTAAAATAGGCCAGTTCCTTAGCCACGTTCTCTTCGGTCAGGTGCTCGTCGAATAGCGCGACGATTTCTTCCCGGCACGGCAATTCGGGATAGAGACGCACGCAGCGCAGCAGCAACCAGTAGCCGTGCACGGCCGAGTGCCAGTCAAAACAGCCGTAGAAAATCGGGTGCAGTTCGCGAGGCGGCAGAACATCACCATCATCATTCAGCAGGTGCATGATGTGGTTCGGGTATTCCTGGCGCAAATAGGTTAAAGGCATTCGGGCAAACGCGTCAGCCTGTTGTTGCGTTAATTCCATAACCGCTCCTTAGCGAAAAACGAGGAAATACATTAAGAACACGTTCACCACCAGCAAGGTTAACGCGGTCGGGATCTGGATCTTGATCACCTGATATTTGTCTTTCAGCTCCAGCAGCGCGGCGGGCACGATATTGAAGTTCGCGGCCATCGGCGTCATCAGCGTGCCGCAATACCCTGCGTACATACCAATCGCCAGCAGCGGTGCCGGGTTACCGTGATGCACGTTAATCAGGAACGGCAAGGCGATACCGGCACTCAATACCGGGAAAGCGGCAAAGGCGTTACCCATGATCATGGTAAACAGCGCCATCCCCACGCAGTAAATCACCACCAGCATAAAGCGGTTATCCGGGTTCACAAACAGGCTCACCACCTTTTGCACGGAGTCACCGGTATTGGCCGCCACGAATACCCCACCCAGCATGGCCAGCATCTGCGGCAGGATCACCGCCCAGCCGATGGTATCGACAAGACGGCGAGACTGGCGAATCGCGTGCAGCGGCGTGCCCTTCGTCAGCCACCAGCCGGTGAGGATCGCCGCGACGCAGGCCACGCACAGCGCCGCAAGGGTGAGCTGTTTCTGGTCGAGAAGATAAACGCCGCCAATCGACACGCCCTTCAGGAACAGCGTCCCGATCACCGTCACCACGGGGATCATCAGCGCAGGCAGGAACAGCCAGTTTTTGAGGCGGTTTGACGAGGCAACCCGTTCCTCATCGGAGGCCATTTTGTAGTGCCCCTTTCCGACAAGACCAAAGCCCGCCAGCAGCGCGATAACGATAACGCTGCCGCCGATGATCCGGTACGCCAGCGATTTGCCGAGCTCCTGAACCATCAGATCACCGAACAGGAAAATCCCGCCGAATAAAAACCAGAAAAGCGCGGTGGTGAAACGCTTCGGATTCACACGATCGCGCAGGGTCATGACCACCAGCAACATTACGACGAAGCCAATCAGGTAGTACACGCGGTTAATGGTGATAAGCGTCATCATTGCGCGGCCCCCTGCGTTGCCTGCTCTGCACGCCAGGCCATCACGTCACGACGGATACTGGCATCCAGGCGCAGCAGGCGTGTCATATGAATAATCAATGCCGCAATGGCCGTCGGAATGGCCCACAGGCCGATATGCAGCGGTTCAATCCCCTGAATGCCGTTCTCTTTCAGGAACGCGTCAATCAGCAGCACTGCACCAAAGGCGATAAAAATGTCTTCCCCAAAGAAGACCGCGATATTGTCACACGCGGCGGCATGGGCTTTGATTTTGTCGCGGATATACTGCGGCAGTTCACCATACTCGTTCAGAGCGGCCCCTTCAGCCATCGGCGCCAGCAGCGGGCGTACCGTCTGGGCATGCCCGCCCAGCGACATCAACCCCAGCGCGGCCGTGCCTTCACGGGCAACAAAGTAGAGCATCAAAATACGCGCCGAGGTGGCGCTGGCGATCTTCGCGACCCAGGCCTGGGCGCGCTCTTTTAGCCCGTAATATTCCAGCAGACCAATGACCGGCAGGATCAGAATGAAGGTCGCGAGCGATCGGCTATTGACGAACTTCTCGCCAAAGGTCTCAAGCAGCATGCCGAAATCCATACCGACCAGCAGACCCGTCGCCAGCCCCGCCACCACGACCACCAGTAGCGGGTTGAAGCGCAAAGCAAAACCAATAACCACGATCGGTATCCCGATCAGCGGCAACAGCGTAGAACCGTCCATAACGTTTACCCTATCGAAAGTGAGCGTTGCGCGCCGACGGCTATTTTTTTAATTTGCGGCGAGCGATGTTGTGTTTTCGTCAGGCTTTGCAAAACCTGCGCTAAAAAGCTATATCTGAACCTCAAAAACATGTAAACAATTTATCAATAAAATGTTCTTATTTTATCGATGAGTTTACATTTCTGACTAAGGAACGTTATGACCTCAGAAAAGCGTGCTTCACCCCATCACGACGACATCAACGATGGCCGGATCGTCTCGTCCCGCCATCTGGTGTCCGAGCGCTGCGCGGAACTGTCAGAGCTGGAATACGCGCTGATCATGACCAGCAACGCGTTCAACAAATGGATGGTGCGCTGCATGACGGCTGCCGGCGAGCCCGATATGGGCGCCTTTGATGTCTCACTTCTGCACCATGTGAACCACCGCGACCGCAAGAAAAAGCTGGCTGATATCTGTTTTGTTCTCAACGTGGAAGATACGCATGTGGTGACTTATGCCCTGAAAAAGCTGGTTAAAGCAGGCTACGTGACAAGTGAGAAAGCGGGTAAAGAGCTCTTTTTCTCCACCACGGAGGAAGGTAAAGCGTTATGTATGAAATACCGCGACGTGCGGGAGGCGTGTCTGATCGCGATACATGCGGAGAGCGGCATTGCCGGAAAATCCATTGGCGAAACCGCGCAGCTGTTACGCACGATTTCCTCTCTGTACGACACCGCCGCCAGGGCGGCGGCATCACTGTAAACTCAGGGCCGTCGGAAAAGAGTAATGCTGCGTCCGGCCAGCTCGAATTCTACCGCTTCGGTGATCGCCTTCCCGGTCACGGCGTCATCGGCTGTAGACAGCTCCAGCACCCATCCCCCTTCACCAAACTGTGGGATCTGGAATGCCACGCTGCCTTCAAACGGGTTGAACAGCATGAGCACATCGTGCCAGATCCCCTCTTCCTGTTTGAGATCGGGCCTGCTGATGGACACCCCGAGCGTCGAGCCCTCATCCCACTGCTCTGCCTGCTGCGGACCGCCGCCGGCGTTAAACCAGCGGATCTCCAGCCCGTCGCGCCAGCTTTCACGACGCAATAACGGTTGCGCGGCACGAAGCGCAATCAACCGTCGGGTAAACTCGCGCAGCGCAGCGTCGTTCTCGGAGAGTCCTTTCCAGTCGATCCACGAGATCTCACTGTCCTGGCAGTAGCCGTTGTTGTTGCCCTTCTGCGTGCGGCCAAACTCATCGCCGGCCAGCAGCATTGGCGTACCATGGGAAAACAGCAGCGTGGTCAGGAAATTACGCTTCTGCCTTTCGCGGGTAGCAATAATATCCGGGTTCTCCGTCGGCCCTTCTTCGCCATAGTTGTATGAACGGTTATCGTTATGGCCATCATTATTGTCTTCCCCGTTGTCGGCGTTATGCTTCTCGTTGTACGACACCAGGTCATTCAGCGTAAAGCCGTCATGGGCGGTGATGAAATTAACGCTGGCCCAGGGGCGACGCCCGCGCAGATCGTACAAGTCACCGGATCCCAGCAGACGGGCGGCAAAGTCGTTAGAGACGTTATCCCCCTTCCAGTACTCGCGTACGGTGTCGCGGTATTTGTCGTTCCATTCACCCCAGCCTGGCGGAAAACCGCCCACCTGATAGCCGCCGGGGCCGATATCCCAGGGTTCACCAATTAGCTTCAGTCGGGATAAAACCGGATCCTGGGTCATGGCGTCGAAAAAGCCGCCGCGCGGATCAAACCCTTCCGGCTCGCGGCCCAGTATCGTTCCCAGGTCGAAACGGAAACCGTCAATATGCATCGACTCCGCCCAGTAGCGCAGCGAATCCATCACCATCTGCAGCACACGCGGGTGAGAGGTATTGACCGTGTTCCCCGTTCCTGTGTCGTTGATGTAATACCGGTGCTGGTCAGGCAGCGTGCGGTAATAGCTGTAGTTATCAATGCCTTTAAACGAGAGCGTGGGGCCAAGCTCATTGCCTTCCGCCGTGTGGTTATACACCACGTCGAGAATCACCTCGATGCCCGCATCATGATAAGCGCGCACCATATCGCGAAAGCCCTGGATCCCCGCCGGGCCGAAGTAGCGCGACGCTGGCGCAAAAAAGCCCAGCGTGTTATAGCCCCAGAAGTTTTTCAGACCGCGGTCGAGAAGATGTTGATCGTCCGGGAACCAGTGAACCGGGAGCAGCTCAACCGAGGTGATGCCGAGACTTTTGATGTAGTCCACGGAGGCTTTATGCCCCATCCCCTCAAAGGTGCCGCGCAGTTCGGGAGGAATTGCCGGGTTCATCTGGGTAAACCCTTTTACGTGGCTTTCATACACCACGGTGTTCGGCCAGGGGATAGTGGGTCGGTTAGTGTCCTGCCAGTCACAGGCGTTCGGGTCGATAACCTTACATTTTGGCGTGAACGGGGCGCTGTCACGGGTATCAAAGCTCAAATCTAATTCGTCATGCCCCAGCGCATAGCCGAAATGGGCCTCGTTCCAGTCGATATCACCCACCAGTTCGCGGGCATAGGGGTCGATAAGCAGTTTATGCGGGTTGAAGCGATGACCGTTTTCCGGGTCATAGGGGCCGTAAACGCGATAGCCGTAAAGCGTACCGGGCTTCAGATCCGGCACATAGCCGTGCCAGACTTCGTGGGTATATTCAGGAAGCTCGAGCCGGGCGATTTCCGTTTTCCCGGAGGGGTCAAACAGACAGAGCTCCACCCGCTCAGCGTGAGCGGAGAACAGCGCGAAGTTGACCCCCTTCCCGTCATAATTTGCACCCAACTGCTGGCCATGACCGGCCCGAATTTCAAACGTTGTATCCTTTGCCATTTTCGTTCTCCACGATTATTCGCAGGTAAGCAGAACCAGTACACATCCCTTTTCCGACGTTAAATCCAGCGTCTCTTGCAGCATGCGGCTTTCACCGCTGAACAGATCCCGATAGCGTTTTCCTGCCAGCGCCTCGGGTATCGCCACCGTGGTATTGCCCCACAGCGTGCGGTTATCGGTGACGCCAAAAACCAGTCGCGGCACGGCAACAATCAGCACCTCGCCGTCTTTCACCCGCGCATAGACAATCAGATGCTCCTCCCGATCGCCGGACACTTTAAGCGGCAGCCAGTCGCCATAGCGAAACAGCCCGGGATAGTGTGGACGCAGACGCAGGAGCGTAGCGGTGACAAACTGCTTCACCCTGCCGTCCTGCCAGCACGCCGGGTTTTCAAACATACCGGCATTCGCCACGCTGAGGTTTTGCACCAGCGTCGGAAAGTCCGGCTCGCGGCGGTTATCCGGATCGACAAGGCTAACGTTAAGCGCCTCGCTGCCCTGATAGATATCCGGCACGCCGGGCGCCGTCAGCTTAATCACCGTCTGGCTGAGGCTGTTCATCAGTCCGGCGCGGATAAAGGGCCGCATGGACTCGCTGAAATCATGCAGAAACAGCGTGTTGTCCGGTGAAAGCAGGTGCCGGGCATAGCGCAGCACCACGCTCTCATAGCTCTCGTTGCTGTCGATCCAGTCGGTGCGCTGTTTCGCCTCGCGCAGCGCTTTTTCGAGGAAACCGATAAAACGCGCCTCCAGCGACGCAAGCCCGTCGGCGTCGTCCGGCGACAGCGTGGCGGGCCAGACGCCTGCCAGCGCCTGATAGATCATCCACGTGTCGGCGGCGTTTGGCGCGGTACCGTCATTGAGAAACCGCACCTGGGTCTGGTTCATCTGGCGCCATCGGGCCAGATTTTCGCCCCACTGTTCCGGGGCCTCCGTCAGGGTGTAAAGCCGGGCCCGGGCATCTTCCCCGCGCTTGGTATCGTGCGTGGAGGTGCCCAGCAGCGCATCGGGCTGACGGGCCAGACGAATGCGCATCTCCTGATGAAAGCGGGATAGCGAGAACGCGCGCGGCGTCGGGTCGGCGCCCACTTCATTAAGCGCCAGCTCCAGGTTATGACGAAAGAACAGCGTGTCTTCAACGGACTTCGCCATCAGCGGCCCGGTCAACTGCTGAAAGCGGGTTCTGAAAAGCGCGGCGGACTCGCGGCACTCTTCCGGCAAATCGCCGGTAAGAATGCGGACTATCAGGCTCAGGGCGGCTTCGGATGTCTCTACGCTGGCGACCACGCGGTTAAGCAGCGCGACATCTGGCGGGGTTAACCCCTCCCGGGTGCCGTAGGTGCGGTACACCGGAAAGGCGATAAGCAGCTCGCGTAACCCGTGGCGAATATCATCGCGCTGCAGCGCAACGTCATTGCGGCGGGCCAGATCGTCTGCAAGATTAAGCAGCGTGGTGAACTCGCCCTCAAAATTACGATCGGTCATCAGGCCTTTCGCATCGCGCAGTTCCGCGTGGCGATCGACCGTTACCCCCAGCGTCTCGTCGTGAATTTTTTCCAGACGCGACAGGTTATCGTCGTCGACCAGCACTTCCGCCAGCGAAGCGATAAATTCGTACCCGGTAGTACCGGAGACGGGCCACTCGGCGGGAAGTTGTTCTCCTTTAGCGAGAATTTTCTCGACCGTGATATAACAGTCCGGTCCGGTTGCCTGCCGCAGGCGCTGCAGATAGCCCAGCGGATCGGCCAGACCGTCGATATGGTCGATCCGCAGACCATCCACCACACCCGCGTGAACCAGTTCAAGGATGAGGCGATGCGTATCGTCGAATACCGCGTCATCTTCAACACGCACGCCCACCAGACCGGTAATCTCAAAGAAACGTCGCCACGAAAGCTGTTTCGGCGCTTCCCGCCAGGACATCAATCGCCAGCTTTGTGCTTCGTGCAGTTCCGCAAGGCTCTTATCCTCGCTGAACGTGCCCGGGTTGAGCGGATATGCGGTGTCGTAATAGATCAGAGCGGCTTTGTTTGTGACAGGGTCACGTTTTAAAGTAATGGCTCCCTTCTCCAGCTCCGCCTCAAAGGTGTCCCCGAGAAACGGCAGCGTCAGCGGGCGAGACCCGTCGATATCGAAATAGCGGAAATAGCGGCTCTGCTGTCCGTACTCAATCACGTCCCGCCACCAGGTGTTTTCCAGAGAGGTCGACATATGGTTAGGGACAATATCCAGTATCAGCCCCATGCCGGCCTGCTTAAGCGCCGCGGACATGCGGTCGAAACCTTCGCGTCCGCCGATCGCAGGGTCTATTTCATTCGGGTTGGTGACGTCATAGCCGTGCGTGGAATCCGTTGTGGCAGTAAACACCGGGGAGGCATAAAGGTGGCTGATGCCGAGGTCTTTCAGATAGGGTACCAGCCCGACAACGCGATCGAAGGTCATGCCATTACGGAACTGTATACGGTACGTGGCGGAAGGGATCATAACGATGCTTCTCCATCAGCAAAGCGAACGACAATACTGTTCGGCGGCAAAATGTCGGTTACCTCCGGCCAGGCGAAACGCGTCTCCCCCGGGAGAGCGGGCGGTTTGACAAATTTATTGCCGATATTGAGCGCCAGCGAAAGCGTTCCGGACGGGAAGCGCCAGCTTACGGCCACCATCCCGGGTGCCGTCCCGATCACCTTGCCCTCGACGCGACTTCCCTCATGCAGAAGCGGAACGATATAACGATGACGCAGCGTAAGCAGATGGCGCGTGAAGCGGAGCCACGTTTTGCCGTCGTCGGTGGCAATTTTATTCCAGTCAAGCTTTGAGCGGACAAAGGTGTTCACGTCATTCGGGTCCGGGACAGCGTCATCGTGCCCGGCATGGCCAGTAAACTCTTTTGCGCGCCCTTCCCGCACCGCGTCGGCCAGATCGCCGTGAAAATCGGTGAAGAACATGAACGGATGTGATTCACCAAACTCCTCGCCCATAAACAGCAGCGGGATATGGGGGGAAAGCAGCAGTGCAGCAAGCAGCACACGGGTTTTATTGGCGCCCGCGAGGGTGATAAGCCGCTCACCCTGGGCGCGATTCCCGGTCTGATCGTGGTTCTGAATAAAATCAACGAAGAACTGCGGTGGCTGTGTGTGACACTCCACCCCGCGGGACTGGCCGGTTTGCAGCGAAACCTCGCCCTGGTAGACAAACCCTTCTGCCAGCGCCCGGGCGAATTTTTTCTCTGGTTCAAACGCAAAATCCTGGTAGTACGCGTGCGTCTCACCGGTGGCAAACACGTGAGCCGCGTTGTGGAAATCATCATTCCACTCAGCGGTAAACAGCGGCGTATTGCCGTGCTCATCACGCGGATGCAGGAAAATGACGTTGCGGCTGTCTTCCGTGGTCAGGTGAACATGACGGTTCGGGATCGCCTCACGGATCTTCTCTGCAATTTCCTGGAGAATATGCGTCTTCGAACTGTCTTTAATCTGGTCGATGGCATCAAAACGCAGGCCGTCCAGGCGGTACTCGGTCAGCCAGTAGAGCGGCGCATCGGTCATGTACTGTCTTACCGGCTCGCGCTCGTAGGCGATCCCGTTGCCCCAGGGCGTCATCCGCTCTGCATCAAAAAAGGCAGGCGACAGCAACGGGAGATAGTTGCCTTCCGGGCCGAAGTGGTTGAGTACGATATCCAGCACCACGGAAAGCCCAAGACCGTGCGCGGCATCGATTAACGCGTGGAAATCCTCTGGCGTACCGTATGCGGCGTGCGGAGCATAAAGCAACACACCGTCGTACCCCCAGCCGCGGGATCCGCCAAACTGAGACACGGGCATAACTTCAAGCTGGGTAATACCCAGTTCTGCCAGGTAAGGGAGTTTTTCAATCGCGGCCCGGAAGGTCCCCTCCGGGGTAAACGTGCCGATGTGCAGTTCATAGATAACCGTCTCTTCCCACGGCCGCCCTGACCAGTCCCGGTTAACCGGCTGATAACGTCGGGGATCGATAACGATGGAGGGGCCGTTAACGTCTCTCGCCTGTGCGCGAGACGCGGGATCGGGCACCGTCATGCCGTCCTGCAGGACAAACTGATACTCTGTGCCGTGCGTAACGCCCGGAACGTCTGCCTGAAACCAACCGTTACCCACTGCCGTCATCGGCACGTCGGTGACGGCCAGACGTAGCGTCAGCGCTTTCTGTCCTTCTGCCCAGACGCGAAAACGTACAACGTCATCGGAAATAAACTCAGCACCCCACTGCTTTTGAAATGTCCTGAATTCCATTCATTGTCCTCGAATGACCCACATTTTACGCGGAACGAAGTACAAGCTTAGTTCAGGATTAAAAGTATGTTGGCTCAGCGGATTTAACCGCTTCGTCTATTCTTTATGAACTCACTCACTACCGGGAATACTATGCAGATTCGAAAAGGATTAAATACCGACCTCGTACGCCTCGAATGTTGTGACTTCTCTTTCACCGTTAACCACATTGCACGAGAGCCTTTTCTCCATTGTGATTTGCATATTGAAGCTATCGCCGAGCCCTGGATAAAAACCTACGAGCTCGATATCCAGACACTTGAAAATCATTGTGTTAACCCGGACGCCATATTTCTTGTTGCAGAAACGAACGAGGGTGAAATAGCCGGCTTTATTACTGCATCAATTGGCTGGAATAAGTTTATCTCGGTGGATTACATAGCCGTAGATCGTACGAAACGCAGAACCGGTGCAGCACAAAAATTGATGGCCGCCGCGCACGTGTGGGCGCGAAGCGTAAACGCGCCGGGACTGCGGCTTGAAACCCAAAATGTAAACGTCTCGGCCTGTCTGTTTTACCGAAACTACGGTTTCACCCTAGGCGGATACGACCGTTATCTGTACAACGCCCTGCCGGAAAAAGACGAAGTTGCCCTGTTCTGGTATTACATGCTGGTGTAGAGGAAACTCGCTGCTCTACGGCCGCTATGAGTAAGATGAGCACTTTCAAAGGAGACGCGTATGCTTACCATGAAAAAACTTGCTCTTTCCACGCTGATGTCCAGTTCACTGCTTTTCTACCCTGTGCTGCAGGCTTCGGCAGAAACGCCCCAGCACGTCGTTAAACAACCGGCGGGCGGTTACCGCGTGCAGGTCGGCGATGTCATTGTCACGTCTTTTACCGACGGAACCGTCGCGCAGGATCTGCATAAGCTGCTGCGCCGGACAACGCCGCAAAAGATTGATGCGCTGCTCGCGAAAAATTTCCAGACCAACCCGGCCGAGGTCTCCATTAACGCGTTCCTGATTGCGATCCCCGGACATAAAATTCTGGTGGATACCGGCTCGGGCCAGCTCTTTGGTCCTGATGCGGGTGGACGCCTGGTTGAAAGCCTCGCCGCGCAGGGGGTTAAACCCGAGGACATTACTGAAGTCCTGCTGACCCACGCCCACTCCGATCACGCGGGCGGTCTGGTCAAAGACGGCAAGGTGGTATTCAGCAACGCACGCGTTTTCGTTGGCAAACCCGACGTCGACTTTTTCTTTAACGACGATAATCAAAAGAAAACCGGCTACGGCAAGAACTACTTTGACATCGCGCAGAAGACCTTAAAGCCCTATCTTGACGCCGGTAAAGTGGTGCCTTTTAGCGGCACGGCTGAGATTCTTCCGGGGCTGACCGGCACGGTTCATCCCGGCCATACGCCGGGTTCAGCCTTCTACACGCTGACAAGCAAAGGCGAGAAGATCACCTTTGTCGGCGACATCATTCATGCCGGGGCGGTCCAGTTCCCGCAGCCTGGTGTGACCATCACCTACGATGAAGATCAGAACAAAGCGGCGAGCGTGCGCGAACAGGCGTTTGCGGACTTTGTGAAAAACAGAGACCTGATTGCCGCGCCCCATCTGCCGTTCCCGGGTATCGGCTATGTCACCAAAGGTGAAAACGGTGGCTATGCCTGGGTTCCCGTTACCTATACCAACCGGGACGCCAGCAGCGTGAAATAAGCGGATGACGCCGTCAGGTGCGATCGAGGGTCATCAGAAATTTTTTAAGCACTTCTGAGCGAATAATTCGGTGGCACACCAGCGTCAGTTCGCTTTCCCTGAGACGGTCGAGAATGTCCACGTAAACGACATTCTCGACACTCACTGCCTTTGCTGACGCAGGCAGCAACGCCAGACCAAATCCCGCGGAGACCAGGCTTATCACCGTGGGAACATCCGTCGCATTCTGCACTACGTCCGGCTGGAAACCCGCCCCGCTACAGACGTCATAAAAGTACTGCTCCAGCCCCGTGCCCTCCGGATCGCGCAGCGAGATCCATTTTTCATCCTTCACTGACGCGAGCGTCAGAGCGGAAGAGTCGGCCAGAGGATGCTGGCGATACAGCGCCAGCACCGTTTTTTCTGAGGTGAACGGCCGGCTTTGCAGATCGTCAGGCAGCGATGGCAGCGGTGCCCGAATAATCGCCACATCCAGCTGGTTACTTTGCACGGCGGCATAGAGCGTCTGCACATTGCCCGTCATCAAAGACATGGTAATTGCTGGCCAACGGCTGTGCATCTGGCGCAGTGCAGCAGGCAGCTTACCGTCGAACATCGCACTCGACACGCATCCCAGGTTTAACACCCCCTGCTCGCCTCTCGCCGTTTGCCTGGCGTCCAGTACCGCCTGCTCAGTCAGGGAGATGGCGAGCCTGGCCTTCACCAGAAACGCGTCGCCCGCGGGCGTCAGGGTTAAGCGACGGTTCGCCCGGCTAAAGAGCGTGACGCCTAAACGTTCTTCCAGCGCCTTTATCTGCTGGCTCAGCGCCGGTTGCGCCATGTTTAAACGCTCGGCGGCCCGGTGCATGTGGAGTTCTTCGGCAACGACAATGAAATGGCGCATCTGACGAAACTGCACGGGAGACTTCCTTTTTTGATAATAAATTTATTATCAATTTAGCAGTAATGATGCAATTGATGCTATGGGTCATTGTCGTAAAAATGGAGGTATTCAACCGAGGGAGGAAAATATGGAAAACCCAGTCAACGATCTCAGAAGTGCCATCGCCTTACTGAAGCGCCACGAAGGCCAGTATATTGAAACCGATCATCCCGTCGATCCTAACGCAGAGCTGGCAGGTGTGTATCGTCATATTGGCGCGGGCGGTACGGTAAAACGCCCGACCCGCACGGGGCCGGCCATGATGTTCAACAGCGTGAAGGGCTATCCGGGCTCGCGCATTCTGGTGGGCATGCACGCCAGCCGTGAACGCGCGGCACTTTTGTTAGGCTGTGCGCCTTCTGAACTGGCAAAACATGTCGGTCAGGCGGTGAAAAAACCGGTCGCACCCGTTGTCGTCCCGGCCTCGCAGGCCCCTTGTCAGGAGCAGGTCTTCTACGCTGACGATCCGGACTTCGATCTGCGCAAACTGCTGCCAGCACCAACCAATACGCCGATTGATGCAGGCCCGTTCTTCTGCCTGGGACTGGTGCTGGCAAGCGATCCGGAGGACAGCTCGCTGACGGATGTCACCATCCACCGCCTTTGCGTGCAGGAGCGCGATGAGCTATCCATGTTCCTGGCCGCCGGTCGCCATATTGAAGTCTTTCGCAAAAAAGCGGAAGCGGCCGGAAAACCGCTGCCGGTGACGATCAACATGGGGCTCGATCCCGCTATCTATATCGGCGCGTGTTTTGAGGCCCCCACCACACCGTTTGGTTACAATGAGCTGGGCGTCGCCGGGGCGTTGCGCCAGCAGCCGGTCGAGCTGGTACAGGGCGTGGCGGTAAAAGAGAAAGCCATCGCGCGGGCGGAAATTATCATTGAAGGCGAACTGCTTCCCGGCGTGCGCGTAAGAGAAGATCAGCATACCAACACCGGCCACGCGATGCCGGAATTCCCGGGCTACTGCGGTGAGGCGAACCCGTCTCTGCCAGTGATCAAAGTGAAAGCGGTGACCATGCGCCACCAGGCTATCCTGCAAACGCTGGTGGGCCCCGGAGAAGAACATACCACCCTGGCCGGTTTGCCGACGGAGGCCAGCATCCGCAATGCGGTTGAGGAGGCGATTCCGGGCTTACTGCAAAACGTCTATGCGCATACCGCGGGTGGCGGTAAATTCCTGGGTATTTTGCAGGTGAAAAAACGCCAGCCGTCAGACGAAGGACGCCAGGGCCAGGCAGCACTTATCGCGTTAGCCACCTATTCGGAGCTGAAAAACATTATCCTTGTCGATGAAGACGTGGATATTTTCGACAGCGACGACATCCTGTGGGCTATGACCACCCGTATGCAGGGCGATGTCAGCATCACGAATATTCCGGGGATCCGCGGCCACCAGCTGGATCCGTCTCAGTCGCCGGATTACAGCACCTCAATTCGCGGAAACGGCATCTCCTGCAAGACCATCTTTGATTGCACGATACCGTGGGCGCTGAAGGATCGCTTCGAGCGCGCGCCGTTTATGGAGGTGGATCCACATCCGTGGGCGCCGGAGCTGTTTAACGAGAAATAATGACAAAAGGCCACGTTAATGTGGCCTTTGTCGTTATCCCCTTAGCGGTTTTTGTGTTTCATCCGCAGCTTTTTCTGTTTATTGCTGTGCGCCAGCGCCCAAGGATCGTCATTGCCCGGCAATGGAGCCTTGCGAGTGAGTCCACCCCATGGTGAACGGTGCTTCTTTATGATTCCCGGTAAATCATTAACAAGCCGCTTTTCTTCCTCCAGAATTTTTACTGTTAGTTTTGGAAGTGCCAGATATTCCGATAATGCATTAAAGTAATCACCGTAATTTTCATGGGATATTTTCCGGCGCATAAAGGGACTCAGGACACCGATTACTCTGCGAAGTTTTACTGGAGAAGAAAGTGATGCAGTGAGTTTTTCTTTAAGTTCTGCGATACTTACACCGATCTTATCTTTGGCAAGATTAAGATCGATTATCTCCTTTATCAGAAGGTATATCCCAAGTCTTAACTTTAATTTTCTCTTATAACCTAAGCACATTTCTGGAATGCCAAAGTTAATGTTGTCATATTCTGACGCGTGCACAAATACCCAGTCATCCATTCCTGGTATCTTTTGTATACGGCTTGTTTTAATGGCAGACAGCGTATCGAAAAGACTGATTAACGTTAGTTTCGTAAGAAGAAGGCAAACATCGCGGTTGATAATAATAGATTCTGGTTTCTCTGGGGCTGGATCAACAACGTTGATGACAATATCATCGCCTGCATCAATCGAGGTATGTGTACAAACGAAGGTACTGAATTTTTGAGGAGGGTTAGCGTTACAGACAATATGAGTAACGCTACCTAGTTGTACAACCCCCTCTTCTATCCTTTGCCAGCGACTGGTATGTTCGCCCCCTTTGCTTTCAAAAATATGCCACTCATCCTTATCGGTCCCAACCAGGTAATCAGGCATTTTTCTCTTGGTTTTTTTTGGGGGGAATTCCAGTGATGCCTTCATAGCTAGTCCGGCGTGAATGAAAAGATTTATCTCTTCATTTCTGGACCTGAGCCAGTAAGTTGCCGATTGAAAGCAAAAAAAACCGCCGAGGATAAACGATATAGTCGCTTTTTCTGAGGACTCGATGCACTGGTAAAAATCTCGCATTTTGAATGCATTGTTCTTACCGATCTCAACACATGTCCCGGCAAGCTCTAATCTGATACGCGTGTAACAACCAATCCATTTGTAAATCTCTTCATTTAAAATGCCGTCTGCGGTCCAGTTTATATTCTGTGCATATCCGCATTCCAAAGCACCAGGCGTAGCATACAGTGAAGTTTCGGCGATGAGCTGTTCTTCCAGACGTGACATGTTATGAGGAGGCTGGTACGGAAGGCAAACATGTTCATAGGACGGGTAACGCAGAATTTTTTTAATTCCACTCTGCTTGTTTATTAATCTCAACTGATCGATATATTTTTTCTCTTGTTCCCTTTCCAGAACATGCTGCGCCGAAACTTCAAGCCAACTAAAGATGTTCCCACTGTTTTTCATCTTCTCTTTTTCCTGGAATGCCAAATGTCGGTTATAGATTCGGCGCTATTATACCGATTTGGATGCAATTTCTGACGCTCAAACAAGGTAGGTTTGTTGCCGCTTCCCCTGCTTTCTTGTACCCTTTCACCGGTAACTCCACCCCCACAAAAATTGAGACATCCGGACACCTATGACTGCACACATTTCTAACGATCCTTTGCATGGCGTCACGCTGGAGATGATGGTCAACGCCCTGGTGGCGAAATATGGCTGGAGCGAGTTGGGTGACCGCATCAAAATTAACTGTTTCAGAAAAGACCCCAGCGTTAAATCGAGCCTGAAATTTCTGCGCCGTACCCCGTGGGCACGCGCGGAGGTCGAAGCCCTGTATCTGGATTCCCTCCACGACGAGGGACATATAGAACAGGAGGCGCCCGCCTTTAATCCCTGGGCTAACAGTCGGATTATCAAGAGCTAATACGCAAATGACGCGACACGTAAAACGGATCGGTGCGCTGGCTGGCTGCGCACTTTTACTTGTAAGCTGCTCCTCAAAACCACCAAAATCATTAGTTACCCCGCTCCCCACCGTCAGCAAACCGACCCAACAGGCAAACGAGCCGATGCGCGGGATCTGGCTGGCGACCGTCTCTCGCCTCGACTGGCCGCCGGTGGCCTCGGTGAATGGCTCCAGCGCTGACCAGCGCATCGCAATGCAAAAGCAGGCGCTTATCGCCAAGCTCGATAACCTTAAACACCTTGGGATTAACACGGTATTTTTCCAGGTAAAGCCGGACAGCACGGCACTCTGGTCATCAAAAATATTACCGTGGTCAGATATGCTGACGGGCAACATCGGCGAATATCCGGGATACGATCCGCTTCAGTTTATGCTGGATGAAGCGCACAAGCGCGGTATGAAAGTCCATGCCTGGTTCAACCCGTACCGCGTGTCGACCAACACGAAGCCGTCAACCATCGCTGCCCTGAACCGGACGGCGTATCAGACCCCGTCCAGCGTCTATGTCCAGCACCCGGAGTGGGTACGCGTCTCGGGCGATCGCTTCGTGCTCGATCCCGGCATTCCGGAAGTGCGCGACTGGATAACCCGTGTCGTCACGGAAGTCGTGGCGAACTACCCGATAGACGGCGTGCAGTTTGATGATTACTTTTATGCCGAATCACCGGGATCCGCGCTGAATGATTCTCAGACTTACCGGCAGTACGGACAGGGATTTGCCTCTAAGGCCGACTGGCGAAGACACAACACGCATCAGCTGATCGTTCAGGTTTCCCGCGCGATAAAACAAACCAAACCCGATGTTGAGTTTGGCGTCAGCCCGGCTGGCGTGTGGCGTAACCGCTCCTTTGACCCGGCAGGCTCCGACACCCGGGGTGCCGCCGCCTACGATGAATCCTACGCCGATACGCGTCAGTGGGTGCAGCAGGGCCTGCTGGACTACATCGCCCCGCAGATTTACTGGCCCTTCTCCCGGGATGCCGCGCGCTATGACGTACTGACCAAATGGTGGGCCGACGTCGTGAAGCCGACCCACACGCGTCTGTACATCGGCATCGCGTTCTACAAAGTGGGCGAACCGTCGAAAAATGAGCCGGACTGGACGGTTCAGGGCGGCGTGCCGGAACTGAAAAAACAGCTCGATCTCAATGATTCGCTGCCCAACGTCAACGGCACCATCCTGTTCCGGGAAGACTACCTGAACAAGCCGCAGACGCAGCAGGCGGTCAACTATCTCAAAGGACGCTGGGGTAGCTAACCGGAAGACCGGGCAGAAACGTCCTGTTTCTGCCTGCGTTCTTTACGGCTTCGGCCCGAACATCGCTTCAAGCTGCTGCGCGTCCGGCATCCCGACAACCTGCTGCAGCTCATTTTCCGCGTTCATATAGTATATGGCCGGGGTGGCGTTGGCCCCCAGACTGTCCATCAGCGCCTGGTGTTTCTGCAGGATCGCTACCGTTTCGCGAGACCCTTCCCCCTCAGGTTTCGGTAACTTTTTGCCACCGGAGAGCTCGTATTCGCGCCAGGCCGAGACCGGATCTTTCGCATTCAGGATCGCGGCAGCGTTACGTCCGCTGTTAGGGTTAAGAAACGCCACCAGCAGCGTATTCAGCTGGACCTTGCCCGCCTTGACCCACGGCTGCGCCTCTGACCAGAACTGCTTGCAGTACGGACAGAACGGATCGGCGAAGACGAAGACTTTGCGCGGCGCGTTATCCGCCCCTTCCTTCAGGGGATGCGCCGCGTTGAGCGTCTTCCACATTTCGCGTCCCATCGGGGCATAGATCTCTTTCTGGAAATACCCCTCGCTGAGGTTTTTCCCTTTGTCATCGTACAGATAGCCCGAAATCACGTGCTTGCCGTCCGGGGTTAAAAAGAGCGTCACCCCCATGTCCTGATATTGCCCCAGCCAGGCCGGCGCGCCGCCGGGAGCATCCAGCTTCTTGATGATTGTAATGTTCTGCTGCTCGCTGAAGTGCTTAACCACATCCGGTATAGCGTCAGCCGCCTGAACCAGCCCTGAGGTCGCCAGTGCCGAAAGTAACAGTAATTTTTTCATATCCCTCTCCGGTTTATCGGGGGCATCACGCCCCCTTCAGGTTAGCGGTTTTTCAGCGCGTCGCTGACGATTTCATCGAACTGTTCAAAAGGCACCCAGCCGGGCAGCAATCCCTCACCAATCAGCGTGGCGGGCGTACCCTGAATGCCCATTTTTTCCGCGACAAGCAGGCTGCGCTTGATCGTCATCAGACTCTCCTCATCAGGCGTGGTAACGCTGACCCCTGCCCGTTTCTGCGCTTCCTGAATGCTGGCGTCATCGTGGTACCCCTTTTTAGCCATCAGGGTATTGTTCAGTTTCATAAACTCCCCGGGATCCTGACGCCAGAGCGTGAGCGCATCGCGCGCCGCGGTCAGCGAACTTTCCGAGCGGTAAGGTAAAAACTTAAACACCACGGCGACATCGGGATGTTTTTCTACGATCTTCTCCAGATAGGGGTCGAATTTCTTGCAGTACGGGCAGTTGTAGTCGGTAAACACCACCAGGGTGAGCTTCGGATTTTTCGCGCCGATACGCGGGGAATTCGGATCGTTAAACAGAAAATCTGCGATCATCTTCTGCGCACGTTGCTCCTGATCTGGCGTCAGCGGCTGAGCGGCCATCGCCTGAGCCGAGGCCAGCAGGAGCATCAGCGTGATAAGGAATTTTTTCATAATACGTTTAGCCTTTTGCGTTGTTCAGGGTGGTGACCAGGGTGCGTTTATCCAGCAGCGGCGAGAGGATTTCGCCCTCCGGCAGACCAGGGCCATATACCGCATTAAACGGAATAGCGTAGCGGTTTCGCTTCGCCAGAAAATCCGCGATAAAGACGGACGGCTGGCTCCAGTCACTGCGCAGCGCCACTACGTCCGGCTGACTCAGCGCGGCAATGATGTCTGGCTGATTCAGGACCCGATGCTCGTTAACTTTGCAGGTCACACACCAGTCCGCCGAAATATCCACAAATACCCGTTTCCCCTGAGAAAGCGCCTGCAGGATGGCGTCTTCACTCAGTGGCTGCCACGGGATGGTCTCAGCGATATGTTGCGCCGGAGCGTCCGGCGGCGAGGTAAACACCCCGCGCAGCTGATACCCGCCAAACGCCGACAGCGCGATGACCACGATCCAGAACAACGGCGAGGAGGTTTGCCCCTTCAACGTGAACAGCACCAGCGCGACAACAATCAGCACCAGCACCACGATCTGACTCACCATTGCCCCCAGATGCAGGCTCAGCAGCGTCGCCAGCCAGAGGCTGGAGGCCAGCATCATCAGGCCCAGGATCGCTTTAAGCGTGTTCATCCAGCGGCCAGGCTTCGGCAGCAGCATGGCCGTTTTGGGCACCAGGGCGACAAACAGCCACGGCAGGCTCATGCCCACGCCGAGCATCAGGAAGATGAGCCACAGGGCGTGCAGCGGCGCGCCAAGGGCAAAGGCAACTGCGGTACCGAGGAACGGTGCGGAGCACGGCGTGGCCAGCAGCGTAGCAAACATCCCTTCGCAGAAACTGCCGCCAAGCCCCGCCCCGCCTGCCGTAGCCAGTCGCCCGGTAGCGGCAGAAGGCAGCAGCATCTCAAACGTTCCAAACAGGTTCAGCGCAAAGAGGAAGGTCACGGTAACCATCAGCCCGATAAACCACGGATTCTGGAACTGAATGCCCCAGCCCAGGGACGCCCCGGCCAGCTTCAGCCCGGTGACCATGGCGGCCAGCAGCATAAAGGAGGTGAGGATCCCGGCGCTGGTTGCCAGGAAGCGCAGCCTGATGACGCGTCTGTCCGAACCCGCCTGCAGAATACTGTTAAGCTTCATTCCCATCACCGGCAGCACGCACGGCATCAGGTTGAGGATCAGCCCGCCCAGCAGGGCAAAGAGCACCATTTTGCCCGTCCCGCCTGGGGCGGAAGGCTCGGCGGGCGTAGCGCCAACGGTCATCGTGGTTTGCTGTTCGTCACTGCCATTGGTCAGCACAAACGACAGCCTCTTGCCTTCCAGCGACGTGGGCTTATCGCCCCATTCGTCGGTGACGGGCACCGTGACCCGAAGCGTATTGCCATCGTGCTTAATGGCCGGCTCGCCGGGCAGAATATCCCCCTCCAGCGGGTCAAAGTAGATCCCCGGATTATCCCATTTCCCGTCGGTCGTTCCTTTCACCACCAGGTTGCCGTCAGAGAGCCAGGCGGACAGATCGGCGGAAACGCCAGACGTGCCCGGCACGGCCTGCATCGCGCGGTCAAAGGCGTGACGGAAACCGTCATCCACCGGCTGTGTAAAATCGAGATGCAGCGGGTAGTCCGTCAGCAGACAAACGTTACTGCACGTGGAAAGCGTGAGCGTGCCGTCGAGCGTGTCGCCCTTCACGCCGTCGAGCACGATGGGGATCGTGACCTTATCGTGATAGCCCTGCGTGGTCATACCGGAGATATCGAATCGCGACGGTACCGGCCAGGACCAGCTATCCGTAACGCCCTGCGGCCAGGTGATTTTTGGCGCGACGCCACCCTCGCCCGGCGACCGCCAGTAGGTTTTCCAGCCGGGCTTTAGCTCAACGGTGAGCAGGCCTTTAATGTGCGTTTGTTCCCTTTCCGCCTGAAAGCGGATGCGGGCGTGATCGTTTTGTGGGGAGACCAGCCAGCCTGTGTCCGCCGCATGGACAATGCCGATGCAGGACAGCCACAGGAAGACGAATCCCCTGAAGAGGTTAACCATGTTTTACTCCGTGAACAGTGAAAAATTATCGTGTGATGACGATGATTTTCATTCACGGAAAACGCAGTTTTTAAGGTGTATTCGGGGAGGCGGTGCCTGAACGGGCTGTTCCACGGGCGCAAATGCCCGCCCTTGCGTAAACAGCTGCAGCAGCGCGAAGAAGATAATAATGGCCGGTAACGCGCCGTCGAAGAACAGCGGCTGCGCGCAAAGCAGGGAGTGCGCGCCTAGCTGACAGGGTGAAGGCCCAGACTCCCCGGCGTTGCTTTGCGACGGGGCGTCTGCACTCAGGGCGATCTGCGGCTCCAGTCCCTGTAAAAAATGGTTGAGCATGACCGCACGCTGCACGAGGCAAAGCGCCATCGCGAGACAGGTGACGATCAAAAGCCATTTTCCGAGGAGCTGACGGTTGCGCATAACATTCCAGAGTGACAAGACGCCCCGATCATAAACGATAGTGATGAATCTACAAGTACCGGAAGTGTAAGGTTTTGTCTGAGACCGCTATTCGCCCGTCAGGGCATCATAGATATCCCGCAACCGCGTGCGCAGAAACAGCACCGCCTTGTGCTTGCGGGATAACAGCGCCTGTTCGCTGGCCCCCGTCTCCTCTGTCAGCATTTTAATGCTGTAGCCGTGAAGCTCGGTCTTTTCAAACACCTCGCGCTGCGGCGGCGGCAGTTCAGACAGGGCCTGCCCCAGCTCTTCCCACAGCAGCGTTTTGAGATACTCCTCTTCCGGCGTCTGCGGGACACCGAACAGGGTTTCGGCCAGCTCGTCCTCCGGGAAGCCCTCCTCCTCTTCATCCGTAAAATAGCCGGAGAGCGACACCTCGCGTTTCTTACGCGCCCGGTCGGTCATCTCGTTACGCGCCGCGCGGAACAGCCAGGCGGCGACGTTTTCGACCGGCTGCTCCACCTTCATCAGCTGATAGGTCACTTCCTGCAAAATGTCGTCGGCGTCGTCGCGCACGGATGTTCGCCCGCGAATAAAGGCCTTCAGCCGGGCGCGGCAGGCGTTGAGCGCCGACATCAACAGGGATCCGCCCACCTCTCCGGCTTTCATCTCGCTCACTCTGCGTCCGGCGCTTTTGGCGTAGCGTCATCGCGCTTATCGTTACGATGACCGTGCCAGCCGCAGTGGCCGCGCCCGTGGCGACCAAAGCCTTCGCGTCGCTGCTGAATAAACGCCTCGCGCTGCTCGGGCGTCATGTTCATCCAGCGCTCGTGCATCCGGCGGTGCGCGCCAAAAATTCCTGGACGGAAACCTAACCCGCCAAACAGAATGCGGCTCAGCACCAGAATGCCCAGCGCCTGCCAGAAACCAATGGCTTTCACGCCAAGGATTGCCGGGAGCAAGGCGTTCCACAGGGACATCACCAGCAGGCCGAGCACGATGAAAATCACCGCGCCGATGACTAAGCCCTTGCCCATACGGTGACGACCGAATCCGCGCCCGTGACTTCTGCCGTGCAGTTCAAAATCTCTCATGGTGTTACCTCGTTTATCGTAACTGATTATGGCTTGTGATGAGGTAGACGGATGAGGGAGGGAAATATTGCTGGGGGGAATGAAATAATTTTTACGGATGCGCAATCGCAGCGAGTGCCCGGCGGCGCTAACGCTTGCACGGGCCTACAGATTTCGTAGGCCGGGTAAGCGTCAGTGCCACCCGGCAGATTCAAAGAATTACGCCTGCACCGGCAACCTAAAACTCGAAATACTCCGTGAAAGCTGCTGCGCCTGCTCTTCCAGCGAGGCAGCCGCCGCAGCGGACTGCTGCACCAGCGCGGCGTTCTGCTGGGTCACGCCGTCCATTTCGGTCACCGCCTGCCCGACCTGGCTGATCCCACGGCTCTGCTCTTCCGAAGCCACGGAGATCTGCTCCATCAGCGTATTCACTTTGTTCACCGATGAAATAATCGAGTCAATCACCTCGCCCGAGCGGTTGACCAGCTCCGCACCGTTTTTCACGCTGGAAACCGACTGCGCAATAAGGCTTTCAATGTCTTTGGCCGCCACCGCGCTTTTCTGCGCGAGGGTGCGCACTTCACTGGCCACTACCGCAAAACCGCGGCCCTGCGTACCGGCGCGCGCCGCTTCCACCGCTGCGTTCAGCGCCAGAATGTTGGTCTGGAAGGCAATGCTGTTAATCACGCTGGTAATGTCTTCGATGCGCTTCGAATTCGCCGCGATGGTATTCATCGTGTCGATCACCTCGCGGGTCACCGCTTCGCCGGTATGGGCATTGTGCACCGCGTCCTGCACCAGTTTTCCGGCCTGATACACGTTATCGGTATTGTTCGCCACCGTCGCGCTCAGCTCTTCCATGCTTGCCGCCGTCTGGGTCAACGCGGAAGCCTGCTGCTCGGTACGTGATGCGAGGTCGATATTGCCGGAGGCAATCTCCTGCGCCGCGTGCGTCACGGTGTGGCTCGCATCGCGCACCTGAGCAATAGTGGCCAGCAGAGCCTGACGCATCTGCTCCATCGAGCCCATCAGGTGGTCGATTTCATTATGCGAACTCCCCTTCACCGGCACCGGAATGTCGAGCTTGCCCGCGGCGATCTGGCTGCAGTGCTCGCGCGCCAGGTTGACCGGCGCAAAGACGAAGCGCTTCATGAAGAGGCTGACGGCAACAATTACCAGCACAAACAGGCAGGCGATAACGGCAATCATCACCAGGCCGGAGACGAAATTACTGTTCGCGTCTTCGTTCAGGCTTTTGGCGTATTTCTGGTGGACGGAAAGGACCTGGTCGAGAACGATTTCGTACTGGCGGTCGAGGCGGGAAACTTCCGGGATTAGCGCGTTAAATTTAGCAACATCGTGTGCCTCAGCGGCATCGATCAGCGGCGCCAGCCCCTGGTTACGGTAGTTTTGCCAGGCATCCTGATAGGCACTCACCAGCGGCGCTTCATCCGTGAGTCGCGGCGAAGCCATAAAGGCCGCAAAGGCGTGGTCCGCTTTGGTCAGCGCCTCTTTCACGGCGGCAAGCTTCGCCGCCCCGTCTGCCGAGTTGCCCGCTTCCACCATCTTCACATACTCCATCACGCGAACGCGCAGCGTACGGCTATGGTTGATGGGGTCAATAATCGACAGCACAACCTGGATCTCTTTGTTGACGTTATCCAGGGAATTATTACTTTTAATGATGAGGCCAACGCTGGTGACGGTGCTGACCACAAAGAACAAAAGCAGTGAGAACAGGACAATCAGGGATGACTTTTTCAACGACATAAACCAATACCTCAAGGAGAATTATTCCTTATGGTTATCGGCGCATCCAAAACTTAAATTAATTAAAGTTATTGATGTATCGAACGAGGCTATACCGCTGACTTATAGCGCCGCTGCAGGGTGGCATTGAGCTTGCGCTGCAACGGCTGCGGCGTCTCCCCTTCGATCAATTTGCCAATCAGATCAAAGCAATGCCACGCCAGCTGGCGATTGTCCTGGCGAATGGTATCCACCGGGATCGTCAGCGAATCGTAGAGATAGTGATCGTCAAAGCTGGCTAATCTGATATCACTTTGCATCAGGTTATGTTGACCCATATAGCGCAGTACCCCTTCCAGCAGCCCGCAGGCGGCGGTGAACAGGGCTTTCGGTGGGCGTCCCAGACGGGCGCAGAGTTCGGCGAACATTTCGTAGCCGGAGCTCGGGTGGTAGTTGCCGTGAATGATCCACTCGGGGCGCAATTCCACACCGGCCGCTCGCAGACCTTGCTTAAACCCTTCCAGACGGTCGCGCGTCGGAGAAAGGCGCGGCTGTCCGCCCAGAAAATAGAATTCATCCGGATGCTGGCGGGCAATATCCGCCACCAGTTCCGTCGTTGGGGTGATGGAATCGGTGATCACCAGCGGCAACGTGCTGTCGTTCATATGGCGATCAAAAAGCACCACGGGCAGCTGCTCGCTGAGTTTCAGGTAGTCCGCATCATTAAGCATGCTGGAGGCGACAATCAGTCCGTCGACCTGACGCGCCACCATGTTATTGACGACCACCGTCTCCTGCCCCGGATTTTCATCGCTACAGGAGATCAGCAGCTGGACACCCGCCTCGCGGCACAGCGTTTCCAGCTCGTGAGAAAAGACGGCAAAGCCGTAGTTGGTGATCTCCGGCACCACCAGACCAATGGTGTGGCTACGGTTATCGCGTAGTGACCGGGCGTGAATGCTGGGCTGATAGTGGTGCTCTTTCGCAATCGCCAGCACGCGTTCACGCGTCTCTTCCGCCACGCGAAGCTCTTTGCTGCGCCCGTTCAGGACCAGGCTGGCGGTGGCTTTTGACACACCCGCCAGCTCCGCGATGTCTTTAATGGTGACGCGTTTTGTTTTTCTCACAACGACTTAGATCCGGCTGCCAAAACCCTCATTCTATCATGCAGGCGCGCAGCGACCAGTAGCGTAATGTGATATCGGACGCACCTTCGAAGCGCACCCAGGCAGGATGGTCAGGAAAATAGCGGCTGCTCATCACCCCTTCGCCATGATTGATGAAAATTTCAACGCTGGAGCGGTCGCACAGGACGCGTAAATGGTGGACGTCCCCCTGCCAATAGCGGGTCAACGTCTCACCAGTTTTCAGGCTCGCGCGTTCCAGCCGCACGCCCTGCTCATCAACCGTGAGGCGCAGCGCGCCCGCAAAATCGACGTTCACCTGCGAGGCGCTTAACTCAAACTCCAGTCGCGCGGCATCCAGAACGGGCGCATCGCTGGCACGTCCCTGCCAGTGCTGCTCCTCTTCACGCAGCGCCGCCAGCTCACGCACCGGAGTCTGCCAGAGCTTGCCGTCGCGATACTGCAATTCGCGCGGGCAGGTCATCTGGTGCATCCAGCCGTGCGACCGCGTCGGCTGAAGCATCTCTTCCCCGTCCGGTACGCCCATCCAGCCAATCAGAATGCGTCGTCCATCTTCCGCCAGCGTCGTTTGCGGGGCGTAAAACTCAAAGCCCGCGTCAAGCTCGTGCAGCTCGCCGTGCGCAAACGTGCCGCGTTCATAGCTAAACGCCCCACTCATCCAGGCGGCCGGATAGGTGTTGAGATAGCGATACGGCTCGCGCGCCAGCCCCTGCGGACAGCAAATCAACACGTGCGTACCGTCGAGCGCGAACAGATCCGGGCACTCCCACATATAACCTGCGTCCTTCAGGCCGTTGACCCCGTGACCAGCGATTTCACCGCAGGAAGCCCAGGCATGTAAATCAGCGGATTTAAACAGCAGCACTTTGCCGCGCTTTTGCAGATCCTGCGCGCCCAGCACCATGTACCACAGCCCGTCGTGTTGCCACACTTTCGGGTCACGCACGTGACCGGTGTAGCCCTCCGGCAGCGCCAGCACCGGCCCCTGCTTTTTAAAGGTGCCGTCCGGCTGTTCCTCGGCCAGGCACTGCCAGGCGGTACGGCTGCCGTCATCGAACTTCACGTTGCCGGTATAGCACAGCGTCAGCACGCCCTGGTTATCCACGGCGCTACCGGAGTAGCAGCCGTTGCGGTCATACTCTTCGTCGGGCATCAGCGCCAGCGGCTCATGCTGCCAGTGGACCAGGTCCGCAGAACTCCAGTGCCCCCAGCATTTATAACGATGCTCACAGTCCAGCGGATTCCACTGATAGAACAGATGGTAGCGACCGGCAAACCAGATAAACCCGTTGGGATCGTTCATCAGCCCCGTCACCGGCGCGGCGTGCCATTGCGGATAATGGCTGTCAGCCTGCGCGCGCGGCTGCCCTTTCATAACGGCCTGCAGAATCGCAGGCCAGCGGGAAGGTAACGTCATTATTCAGAGTCCGTTTTATATTTCAGCAGCAGCGAGACGGTAAACGCCACGCCGAAGGCAATTACCATGCCGATAATATAGTTGAGCAGCGAGCTGGCCTGCACGATGGCCATACCCGGGATGGCGGTTAACCCGACGGCAGTCATGTAGACATGCACAGAGACCACCCAGGCGCCCCCCACCGCGCCACCAATCAACGCGGCAATAAACGGCTTAACGAAACGCAGGTTGATACCAAAAATAGCCGCCTCGGTGATGCCCAGCATCGCAGAGAACGCCGACGGTAACGTAATGGCTTTGATTTTGGCATCGTTGGTTTTGAACCACACCGCCAGACAGGCTCCGCCCTGCGCCACGTTCGCCATGGCCCAGATCGGCAGCAGGAAGTTTACGCCAATCGACGGGTTGCCCAGCAGCCCCGCTTCAATCGCGTGGAAGCTGTGGTGAATACCGGTGATCACAATCACCGAATACAGTCCGCCAAACAGCAGCCCGGCCAGCCAGCCCGCGTGGGCGATAAGCGTGCTCAGGATAAAGGAGATACCATCCCCTAAGGCGCGTCCCGCCGGACCAATAATCAGCAAGGCGATAAAGCCAGAGATCACAACGGTGAGGAACGGCGTCAGGATCAGGTCCAGCGCATCCGGAATCACGCGGCGCAGGTTTTTCTCCACGATGCTCATAAACCAGACGGCCAGCAGCACCGGAAATACCGTGCCCTGGTAGCCAATCATCGCGATCTCCAGGCCGAAGAAGTTCATGGTGTGGAAACCGGACGCCACGCCCCAGGCGTTAGTCAGCGCCGGATGGGTCAGGATGCCGCCCAGCGTCGCGCCCAGGTACGGGTTACCGCCAAACTCCCGCGCGGCGGTAAAGCCGATCAGGATCGGCAGAATGATAAACGCCGCCGAACTGCACATGTCCAGCATGATATAGATAGCGTTGTCCGCATTGACCCAGCCGTAGGTTTTCACCATGCCGAGCAGACCCATCAGCAGGCCGGACGCCACAATCGCAGGAATGATCGGCACAAAGATATTGGAGAGCAGACGCGCTATGCGCTGGAACGGGTTCAGCTTGCGCGCCGCCAGGTCCGCCGCCTCAGACTTGCTGGACTCGCTAATCCCCGCCGCCTGAATAAACGCGGCGTAGACTTTATTCACCACGCCCGTACCAAAAATCACCTGCATCTGCCCGGCGTTACGGAAACAGCCTTTAACGCCGTCGACCTTGCCGATCGCCTGTTGATCGGCCAGCGCGTCATCAACCAGCACCAGACGAAGACGCGTTGCGCAGTGCGCCGCGCTGGCGATATTTTCCTTGCCACCCAGCAGCGGAATAAGCTCGCGGGCGATTTGATTAAAATCCATAGATACCTCTGCCTGACTTCTTTTTTATGATGTGCGAAACGCCCCCGCCAGGCGGGAGCGTGATGGGTTAAAACCAGGTTTCCATCTGGACCCCAAAGTTCCATTCCCCGCCGGCGTTGAAACCGCTGCTGCCAAAGGCATCATCGCTGGCGTAATTATCCAGTTTGCTGCTCCAGTCCATCCAGGTGGCGAACAGGCGAAGCTCCGGGCGGCTGAAGAAATCGCCGATTTTGCTCGCTTTTAACGTCGGAGCAAAGGTCAGCTTGTAGAAACTGCCGTTGACGGCGTTTCGGTCTTTATAACCTTCCGGGTTTAAGTCCATATACTGATAGCTTCCCTCAAACGCCAGCGCGAAATTCTGGGTCACCTCTTTAATCAGGCGGGTGTTGAGCGTGACCCACTCATAGCTGTCGCCTTTGACGTAGCGATCTTTACTGCTCTGCGCCAGAACGGCAGGCGCAACGCTCCAGCCACCGCCAATTGGCGTGACACCGTAACTTGCAAAGCGCCAGGTATCCGCCTCGGACAGCAGTGCGCCATCGGAGCCGATGCTTTTCACTTCCGCCCCCAGCCCGTGACCATACAGCAGCGCGGTTTTGGCCGTGCCTTCCCGCAGGCCGTAGAAGCTCTCGTTGTGCAAGCCCACCAGGGCATGAACGCCCGTGTTAGCGGCATCCGTTTTGATGAGATCGCCGTTCGCGTCTTTACGATCGTCATTATCTTTAGCCCGCAGGCCGCTCACCATCAGCTGGAGAGGTCCGGCGAAGTGGTTCATGCTGAGGATATAGTTCTGAACGTTATTGTCGGTCTGCTCCACGCTGCCGAAGTTGCGGCCATAGAGGGAGAAGTTACTGCGCAGCGAATCGTTCCATTTCACGTCGTAGACGCCACCACCGGTACCGGCCAGGAACACCACGTCGGAATCCAGCCAGTGAATATCAAAGTTATCGCGGTCGAAGCGTTTACCTGCCCAGAATGTACTGCCCTTCAGCGCGCCGGTGAAATCAGGGAGATTGCCCAGCTCCGCAAAGGCCTGACGAATATTGAGATCGCTGGTATCAGCTGACCAGTCGTTATAGGTTCTCTGGCCGTCGGCCAGCATCGCTTTAAAGCGCGTCGTCGCCCCGTTATCCAGGGTCTGTTTGTGCTCCAGGTTCAGCTCAACGTAGGTGTCGGCTTCATTACCCAGACGCCCTACCGCACCACCGGTTTCGCCGGCTGGGGTCAGATAAGGACCGCTTTTGCTGCTGGAGGCCGCGTCATTCATCAGCAGGCCGGAACGAGCGTAGCCGTGGAACTCAAACCCGCTGCTTTGATCCGCTTTCTTCTCCAGCGCAGTGGTGCGCTGCGCCACCGCCTGGGTTGTCGACTGCGTCTGCTGCTGCGCGGCAACGAGCTGCTGCGTTTTTTGTTCTGCTTCCGTGGCGCGTTTCTCCGCCCTCTGCGCGCGCGTCTCTGCGTCCTGAAGGCGTTGTTCCATTGCGGCAAGCCGCGCTTCGATACTTGTCATATCCGTTTGGGCAAAAACAGAGGTACTTCCGGCCAGCATGCCTATCATCACGGCAAGTCTGCGTTTTTTATACATTTTGTCGCATCCCTCAAAGAAGTCATTAAACGTGCTAAATTGCTAAACCGGTTTAGGTTGCTGATACTAAACTGGTGAATTTTGGATCGGCAATCTTTTTTGCTAAACCGTTTTAGTAAGTGTGATCGGGGCGACAATTCAGGCCGTCGACCGACGGCCTGTAAAGGGAGAAATTAAAGGTCGTGCTGCCAGGGCAAGGCGGTCATCGCCCCTTTCGCAGTGGTGGCTAGCGCGCCGCAGCGCTGGGCTAAGGTGATGGCGGGAACCAGTTCAAGACCGGCGGCCAGCCCGTAGAGCAGTCCGGCGACGAAGGCATCCCCCGCGCCGGTGGTATCGACACACTTAACCGGGGTTGCCGGATAGTGGTTCACGGTGCCTTCATGCCAGGCAATAACGCCCTCTTTACCTTGCGTGACGAGCACCCGCCGCGCCGGACAGCGGCGCATGAGTGCAGCCAGACCGGCGTGCACCTGCTCCTCGCCGGTTAAAAATGCCAGTTCCTCGACGGAGAGTTTCACCACATCAGCACGTTGCAGCGCCTCTTCAAGGCTGCGACGAAGTGCGGTTTCATCCGGCCAGAGATCTGGGCGTATATTGGGGTCAAAACTGACGTAACCGCCCGCCTTCCTGATGGCATCCATCGCCTGAAAGGCCGCACTGCGGCTGGGTTCAGCGCTTAGCGCGATGGAGCAGACGTGCAGCCATTCACCCTGGCTGAACGTCGGCAGATCGCCAGGTTCCAGAAACAGATCGGCGCTCGGGCGCACCATAAAAGTAAACGAACGTTCGCCCTGTTCGTCGAGATCGACCACCACCGTTGAGGTGCGGTGTGCCGGGTCAAGGCGCATCCACTGCACATCGACCCGCTCGTCAGCCAGTGTGTGAGCCATAAAGCGCCCGAAAGGATCGTCTCCAACTCTGCCGATAAACGCGCTACGCCCCCCCAGGCGGGCAATACCGACCGCAACGTTTGCCGGGGCGCCACCCGGACATTGCAGTAATCTCCCTTCTCCATCAGGCAGCAGATCCACCACCGCATCACCCAGTACCCAGATTTTTTCCATGTGAACCTCGAAGCTAAACCATGTTAAACCGTTTTAGCTATTTAAGCACAGGCAGGACGACGGGGAAATAACGCGAGTGGAAAATTGCCTTAACGCACCAGGTGCGGCCAGTGAATATCACCGACGCCGTTAAGCAGCGGGCGGGCAAACAGGAAGCCCTGGAAGCGGCGGATCCCGGCAGATTCGAGCCAGCACCACTCCTCTATTTTCTCGATACCTTCCGCCACCAGGGTGATTTCGAGATCGGAGCAGCAGCTAATAATCGACCGTACAATCGCCTGTTTCGGACCGCTCAGGTGAATATCGCTGATAATCTCCCGGTCAATCTTAATTTTATCCGGCTGGAAGCGCGTCAGCAGAGAGAGACCGGCATAGCCGGAACCAAAATCATCAATCGCCATGCCAACCCCCTCACCGCGAAGTTGTTTAATGGCGCTGTTGAACTGATTCAGTCCGGATATCATCTCGTTTTCAGTGATTTCCAGCACCACCTGCTCTGGCTGAAGCCCGTGTTTTTTAATCTCACCGACCAGAAATTCCACTGCGCCAGGGACATTCACCAGCGACATCGGCAACAGGTTGACCGCAATTTTGTGGCTGCCAATCCCCAGCTTTTCCGCCAGCGCAAAGGCATAGGCTTTCGTCTGGAGATCGACCTGATAGAGGGTGTCCGGGTCAAGGGCGCGGAAGAACTGGTCCGGACTGCCGCCGTCATTGCTGCGGATAAGGGCTTCAAGGGAGCTGATCTTGCCTTCCGAAGGCTCAACAATCGGTTGAAGCGCAAATTGACAGGTTTGCGCGGCAATCAGGCCCAGAGACTCGCCAAAGGGTAAGGTTTCGGGTTCGAGCGCCCACTTTGCCGGATCGTAACGTCCACCCGACGGGTTCGGACGCTTATCTGTAATAAACGTCTGAATAAATTTGAATACGCGGTCATCGGAGGCCAGGTAACTGTCGAGTTTGCTGTAACGCAGCACCGATTGCAGCACCTCTTTCGGCGACTGCGTCTGCAGATCGAACAGCAGCATCCCGACGTTTTCGAATCGTCTGCGCGGGCCATAATCCCGCATCAGTTCAACCACTCCGCTGTGCCGCTTGTCATCACGGATTTTATTGAACAGCCTGACCACGCCCTCTTCGGAACCTTCAAGAATTTGCAGAACGTCATCCCCTTTAGAGAGGAGCACACCGGTTATATTCAGCTTCGCGTTACGGCGTCTGGCGCGCTCCACCACCTCCCGGAGTTCGGTTGACGGGTGGGATAAATTCAACTGGCTTCGGTAAATGAGAGTCGTCAGCACAAAACGGGTTCCGATGAGAGAGGTGCCTTGAAGGTATTATTTAACATACTTAATCATTGCGACCTAACATATTCACGCCACAAGAGGTGTGTTTGGATATCGAAAATGATTGTTCGTTAAAGTTACCTGGCTTTAGGCAACGTAACTTAACGAAAGCTCGGAGTCAGTTATTTTGCCAGATATAGAGACTAACCAGTGCCGGCAGGTTGACGGGATAGAAAAATTAAACTGCCAGTAATCGTAAGGCAGTTTCTGCCCCTACTGTTCTACACCATCCCCTAACAAAGACTTCACACCCTCCCGGCGATCGTGGCAAC